>SVFL01000048.1 GCA_015056885.1 Lachnospiraceae bacterium | reverse complement strand
CTGTAATGAATGAAAAACAGATCCACAGTGCCTTTCAAAACTATATCAGAGATGGATTGAAATACCCAGTAATAACTGGGAGAAAGGAAAAATCCAATTACCATCTAAGATAATTGGATTATACGTACAGTATGAAAAGAAAATATCCCACAAAAATGTTTTGGTTCTTTGTTCTTACCAATTTCCTGTTCCACTTTTTCTATCTGTCTATTCCTGGAATTATCTTTTGTATTGTCGGAATTTGGGTAAAACCTTGCCTATGGATTGGACTTGCTATCCTAGGACTTGATGTGATTCTTTCAATCATTGAACAGTTGCGTATTTGCAAAGCTGCTGTGACACGCAGTGATAATCCGGAGTTCAATGAGTTGATGGATGCATTCTGTAGCCCTGGCGGGTTCGAAGCATTTGGAAAGGTTTTGGACGAAAAAATACAGTCAGCTCCTTCTGTCGAATCTTAAGAAGATGAAAACTGATATAGCCAAATTTAGTCTCATGGCGAGATTGAAAGCACATATGAATTTGAATTTTACAACCGAGTTGATATTGTAAAAATAGAAATCTATAAAGGAGTTTATGATGAGTAAGTTAACCAAAGATTATTTATTGTATACCTTTTCTATAATGATAGTTTTTTGGGGCATGTATTGGTTGTGTAGCCTAAAGGGTATGTCTTTGGATAGCAATTATTTTTTATATATACCGTATTTATTGGGAGGTTGGTCACCAACAATTGCGTCCTTTATATCACTAAAGAAAAATAGAGAAGTGAAAGATTTTAAAGATTGGCTGAGAAATGTTTTTGATGTTAAGCATAATATTTTTTCCTACATGATGGTGGTTATGTTAGGAGTTGCGTATATTTTGCCGCAATGCTTGATTTCGGGATATGAAAAGGGAATGCCAGTATATGCAATCATTGTTATGATTCCGATGATGTTATTTATGGGGGGATTAGAAGAAGCGGGATGGAGATATATTCTTCAACCGGAATTGGAGAAAAAGTGCAGTTATTTTATATCAACAATAATAGTTAGTGTTATTTGGTGGCTATGGCACTTCCCATTGTTTTATATGCAGGGCATAGGACAATACGGTCACAATTATTTTGCATTTGGAATAAGTATCCTCGGAGAAAGTTTTGCGCTTGCCAGCATAAAGAAAAATACGAATAGCGTATGGCTGTGTGTGTTAAATCATTGCATTTTAAATTCGCTGTCAGGAATCTATGTTGTAAATGATAACATCACAGGAAATATAGTTGCAACAGTAGTATTAGTTGCTGTTTCTTTTGTTTTCATCAAAATTAATAAGTGTAAGAAGATATTTAATTAGAAATTCAAATTTAAACAAGGTGGTAATATTTCAGGCTTGTGCATATTGTAAGTGGCAGAATATTTGAAGTTGGAGGCTAGAAAATTGAAGAAAATATATGCGTGGGAACCGTGGTTTTTTATGTTCTTCGGACTATTTCACTTACATAGAATATGGGGATTGATTGACAGAGCATCTTATACTGATTTTTGGATTGGAATATTGGAGAGCAAAGGTATATTCTATTTTGTGCTAATGGGAATTTTGGCATTTCTTTGTATTTGTGGAATAGTAACATTTTGTAAGAATATAAAGGATAATTATTGGTGGCGCTGGGTATACATTTTCGGCGGAAGCTATGTATTGTTCGACTTATTTGCAATAGCAATTGAGTTGAAAGTGTGGAATGATTTATTATTGTTTATGTTTGATGTAAATAGTCCTTACTGGAATATAGTGTGGGGATTTTTTATTGCATTAGGTGCGTTTGTATTTTGTTTGGGTATGAAATTGCTAAAACAAAGAAAATCGCAAATTTGAAGTTGACGAGGTGACAAAATGATAGATATTACTACTTGGATGCCAAACTTCTTGCAGACATTAAGTGAGACTTTCGCAAATCGTGTATGGTTTGTTGGCTTGCAAGGTAGTTATGGACGTGGTGAAGCAACAGAAACAAGCGACATTGATATTGTTGTAATTCTGGATGAATTGTCTGCTACGGATATTCAAACTTATAATGACATGCTGGATACCCTGTCTCATAGGGAACTGATTTGTGGTTTTCTTTCAGGAAAAAAGGAAATTATGAATTGGGAGGCATCTGACCTGTTCCAGTTTTGCCATGACACCACACCAATCAAGGGAAGCCTTGACGAGGTGATGGCAGTTATTGACGAAAGTACTGTGAACAGAGCAATCAAAATCGGTGCCTGTAATATATACCACGGATGTGTTCACAATATGCTCCATGAAAAAAGCGAAGATATTTTGCGAGGTTTATATAAATCGGCTTCTTTTGTTGTACAGGCAATTGTCTTTCAGCAGACTGGAGACTATATTAAACAACAAGAAGAATTACTTGCGGTTGCAACGCTGAATGAACAAGCCATTATCAATACGTTTTTAAGTTTGAAAAAGGGTAGCACTGTAGATTTTATTCCGATGTCCGATGCATTGTTTGTTTGGGCAAAGCAGTGGATTTCTAAAAACGGTTAAATAAATTAGGAGTTGTCGCGCACGTCAATAATTCTCGACTTGAGTGTTATCAAGCTGATGACCATTTTGCATACTGGGATTGAAGAAATATTTCATCATTCAGCCGATTTGGGCATATACAAATTTTTTGGCTTAGAATACCCAAAATCAATGATTTTTCCATGGATAAATGCATGTTTTGGAGGGGCCATGGGCATATGCAGAAAAAATGCGTTCTGCTGCCCAAAATATAGGAAGAATTCGGGTATTTTCAAGGGATTTTTTTGCATATGCCCATGAGCACCTGTAACCTTGGTTTTTTACCAGGAAATAGGAAGGCTTTTGGGCACTGCGCTTGGATTTTTCTGTATATGCCCAATTCTAATATTGATGTATTTCCCATTACCTCCAAAATTCAGCCTCTTCGCATCTGTCGTACTTCGCACTTATGATTTTATCGGTAACGCGCCAGAAAAAGAAAATACTCACTTCGTTTGTGCTTTCTTTTGTTGGATTCATACAATTGAACTGCGTTCAATTGTCATCGCTCGCAAAACAGTGCTCGACAACTCCCAATTTGCGCGTCTAAACCGGTACGCTATTAAATTATATTGTCTAGTCAATGTGTTGTCTATGAGATTTTCCACCGTCACAACAAAACGTTAATTTGAAAATAGAATTGAAAAAAGGAAAATCTTGCGATTTTCCCTTAATTTAATGGCATTGTCACGGAGTGCAAACGAGTCTGAATAAGATATATAGCTCCGTCCCCCCCATGCCAACGGCACTACTGCAATCCCCTATGCCACATACAGGTACATGAAGATGAAGTGGCAGATGCTTCCGCCCATGACGAAGAGATGGAACACTTCATGGGAACCGAAGCTCTTATGCTTGGCATTGAAAATCGGAAGCTTTAATGCATAAATTACGCCACCGATGGTGTAGATAATGCCTCCGGCCAACAGCCACAAAAATGCTGCAGTGGGCAGGGTGGACCAAAGTTGTCCGAACACCAAGACGCATACCCAGCCCATGGCGATATAAATCATGGATGAAAACCATTTGGGACAGGTAACCCAGCAGGCTTTGATTGTAATACCTACTAAAGCGATGCCCCATACAATGGCCAGAAGCTGCAAGCCCAATTCCCCACCCAGTACGATGAGGCATACGGGGGTATAGGAGCCGGCTATCAGTACGAATATCATCATGTGGTCTATTTTTTTGAAAATATGAAGGCGTTTACCGGTTACGTTAACAGTGTGGTAGGTGGCGCTGGCTCCGTAGAGCAGAATCATACTGCCAATAAAAATCAGCATGGCAATAAAGTTCTGGCCGCCTGAAGACAGGCCTGCCTTGACTAGAAGGGGTACAGCCGCAAATACTGCCAGCATCATCGCGATGAAGTGTGTAATAGCGCTACCGGGTTCCCGAATTGTTATCTGCATAAGTAGTCCTCCTTAAAAAAGAAAATATCAGCTTTAGTATATACAAAAACAAAGAAAAAGATTTCAAATCACAACATGTAGTATTGAAAACTACATCCTATGTTTTTGATATTACTATTGATTAAGGAAGATGTCAACAAAAATTTGGTAAAAAAAGAAGCCGATTGAAGGCTTCTTTTTAATCTTCTTCTATAATATGAAATTCTAAATAGTCGAAATCGATGGTTTCAATAAAATTATCCTGATAAAAACGGGTCTTGGCATGACGGCGGAATTCGTTGAGGTTTTTGTCAAGCCAGGCAGGCTGGCTTAGGTCGAAACGCAGGCAGACTTCTTCTAAGGCGCGGAATACCTTATGGGTGCGGGTATCATTGTCAGTGTATTCAACTACCGTATCCCGGAGCATATGATTGTTTTCAAAAAGTTTGGCCCAGATGCGCATTTATTCACCTCCCGAGTATATCTTTTCCAATTTTATGTCATATGCTTAAGAAATTCAAGAGAATTTATCAAAAGAAATCCGGTATATATGAGGAAGGTGTGCATATATATGTAAAGTGGTGTCTTTGGACTGGTCAAAAATGCCAACTATTCTTAAAAATGGATTAATATTTTGTGAAATATATACATTTTGGAAAATGTATGGTATACTGTAATAGTAGTAAATTGTAAATTAAAGGGGGAGAAGGGACAAAGATGGATTTGACAGTATCAAATGGAGAGGGAATTGACAGCTGGCAGGAAGTAACACTGGTTTACAATGCAGCCCTCAGACAGATGGAAACGAAGATGGCGATTTTAAATGATGAATTTCAGCATGTTCATCAGTATAATCCCATTGAACATATTAAGGCACGTATCAAGACACCGGAGAGTATTGTGAAGAAACTCAAACGGCAGGGATATGAGTCTACGATTGACAATATGGTAAAATATGTAAACGATATGGCGGGTATTCGTATTATCTGTTCCTTTACATCGGATATATATCGGATTGCAGATATGATTAGTGAGCAGAAGGATATCCGGGTTATTGGGGTGAAGGATTATATTACATATCCCAAAGCAAGCGGATACAAGAGTTATCATATGATTATTACTGTGCCTGTTTATCTGTCGGACCGTATTGTGGATACCAAGGTAGAGATTCAAATTCGTACTGTAGCGATGGATTTCTGGGCCAGTTTAGAGCACAAGATTCATTACAAGTTTGAGGGAGATGCGCCCCAGCACATTCGTGAGGAATTGGTGGAGTGTGCCCGTATGGTATCGGATTTGGATGCAAAAATGCTTTCATTAAATGATGAGATTTTGGAACTTAGCCGGGAAGAGAATCGGTAGGTTGAGGGTAAAAGAATACGAAAAAAGGAAGTCGGGAAGTGCAGATATGCTGCATTTCCCGATTTTAGAGTGTGAGCTTTTGGAGCTTACATGTTGTTAGAGATGGAGTTTGAAGAGAAAATCACCCCATGAATGAGGAGTGCCCGGATACCTCGCGGCACCCGGGCTATTATGAAAAAATTATCTACTGTCTTATCCATCTCTCTAAGAAAAACTATAACAGAGATTTGTGAATAAAATATGAACGACCTGTAAATAGACGGTTAAATAAATGAAAATGTTGTCACGAGAGTAAAAAGATGGTAGAATATAGGCGTTAGTACAAATTTTACGGTAAATAAGAATAGATATTAATATTTCGGAGGAAAATTCATGGACACATTTATGGATAAACTGGCACAGAAGTTTACCGCGCAGGAGTTGATTAAGGCTAATTCTCTGGCTGAAACGGAAGAAATGAATCGTCTGAAGGTTCAGGTGGAGGAGTATACCGGCTGTTTAAACCGTATGAAGCAGATTTGTGTGGAGATGGAGCAGGCTGTTGAGACTGCCAAGGACAAGATGGATTCTGCCCAGCTCAATACAGATGAATTGCGGGATCAGCTTTTAGAGATTTGGCAGACCATGCAGACTTCTGCAAATGAGAATGGCAATGAGAGTGTAGACAGTGCATTGTTGGCAGAGCAGATGGAGGAAATGAGAACTGCACAACTGGCTCAGATGGAAGCTCTGCGCAATGAGCTTGATGAGCGAATTGCAGTTATTAAAGACAGTCAGGCCAATCAGGCAAATCAGATGGAGAGTCTTCTTAGTATGCAGAGTGAGCATATGGAGAGCATCCGTGATATGCAGCAGGCACAGATGGAGAGTATTAACGGCCTGAAAGATGCTCAGGTGGATGGTATTAAGGGACTTCAGGATGCACAGTTTGAGAATGTTCGCAGTTCCTTAGAAGATCAGTTGGATAATATGCGTAGCATGGTGAAAGCACAGATTAACAATCTCAAGTCCAATCAGGACGGTCAGATTGATGGTCTGAAGGGCGCATTGGACAAGCAGAACGAGACGATTGAGACTACTCTTGGGGAGATGAAGGAGAATCTGGAATCTCAGCTTAGCGGTTCCAATGACTTTGTGCACAGAGAATGTGTAAAGGTATATCGTAATGTTCAGGCTGCCATGGGTGAGGAAAATAATAAACAGATTGAGAATCTGGATTACACCCTCAGACCTATGAGCAGAAGAATTATTCGTACCCAGAAGTTGGCTATTGCTGCAGTTATTCTGTCCGGAATCAGTGCATTGATTCAGGTGCTGGGCGTTTTGGGCATTATGTAGGTGATTTATGGGTAAGGAGATTTGGAAACCCGGAAATATGTTGTATCCGTTGCCTGTGGTGATGGTAAGTGTGGCGGATAAGGAAGGCCGGGCGAATATTATAACAGTGGCATGGGCAGGAACGGTTTGTACCAATCCGGCGATGGTGTCCATTTCAGTGAGACCGGAGCGGTACTCATACGGCATCTTAAAGGAGACCGGGGAATTTGTAATCAATCTGACGACGAAGGATTTGACCTATGCAACGGATTATTGTGGTGTAAAAAGCGGACGGGAAGTAGATAAGTTCAAGGAAATGAAACTGACAGCCCTTCCGGCATCCCAGGTAAAGGCGCCTTTGATTGGTGAGAGTCCGGTTAACATTGAGTGTAAGGTCAGAGAGGTGATTCCTCTTGGATCACATGATATGTTTCTGGCAGATGTGGTTGCGGTTCATGCAGATGAAAAGTACATGGACGAGAAGCGCAAATTCCATCTGGAGAAGGCGGAGCCCATTGTTTACTCACACGGAACCTATTTTGAGTGTGGTAAGGAGCTGGGCACGTTTGGTTACAGCGTGCGCAAAAATAACAGCCGTAAGTAACACGGCTGCATATAATCGGAATAATGTGAAACAGAATGTTTATTTGGGGGAGTCTAACAGGCTTCCCCTTTTGATTGCATCCTTGCCGTAGCGGGAGCGGATACTGTCCAAAGCAGCGTCCAGTTTTTGTTGTTTTTCGGATTTGGGAGCCTGATAGTCAAAAAGATTTAACTGGACCGGCGTATCTTCGTCTACCAACTTGGTAGTTCGCACTCCCAAAAGTCTTATGGGTGATTCATCCCAAAGCTCGTCGAACAGTATGCAGGCATGTCGGTAAATTACATCTGTGGATGCGGTGGGATTGTCCAAAAGCATCTGATGGGAAACAGAGCGAAAGTCACCGTATTTGATTTCTGTGCAGACAGATTCTGCCATGCTGTGGGCAGCGCGAAGTCTTTTTCCTACGGATTCTGCAAGCTCTAACAAGACCTTGCAGGCATCCTCTCTTCGAGTTAAATCCTTCGCAAGAGTGGTGGAATTGCCGATTCCTTTGGCCTTGGCCTGTTTGGTTACCACAACGGAATCGTCCCGACCGTTGGCAAAATTCCAAAGAGTTCGGCCATGACTTTTAAGGTGCGATTCTATGATGGCAAGTTCTGTATGCGCCAGTTCTCCGATGGTGCGGATGCCCAGTTTGTGTAGTGTCCCGGTGCTGGAGTGTCCGCAGGTGAATAAATTATCCACGGGAAGGGGCCAGAGCTTTTCTTGGATTTCTGTGGAATACAGGGTATGGACCAAATTTGGCTTTTTAAAATCAGAGGCCATTTTGGCTAAAATTTTTCTGTCGGAAATGCCTATGTTTACCGTAAATCCAAAGCGCTTATAAACAGAATCTTTGATGAATGTGGCAGCTGCCTCAGGAGAAGAATATTTGGCTGCAATGGGGGAATAATCCATATAGCACTCATCGATGCTAACCTGTTCAATATCAGGGCAAATGTCAGATAAGAAGTCCATGAGTGCCTGACTGTATTCTTGATAGCGCTTGTGATTAGGGGCGGCCATGACAAGGTTAGGGCACTTGCGGAAAGCATTGGCTACAGGCTCGGCAGTTTGAATGCCGTAGGCCTTGGCCGGAATGGATTTGGCCAGCACAATGCCGTGACGGGTGGAACTGTCGCCGCCGATGATGGCGGGAATTTCACGTAAATCCACTGTTTCGCCCTGTGAAAGGCGCTCTATGGCAGTCCAACTTAAGAATGCGGAATTAACATCGATATGAAAAATAATATTATTCATGCCGTTGGCTCCTTTCCATAGTTGTTTGGCCTATATGTTCTATTTTACAGCGGGAAGAATTACTTTACAAGCAGTATAAATGTTGGTAGAATAAGAAATGTTGGAGCTTAAAGTGTTACAAAATTGTTACAAGGATGATTTGGATGAATTTTTTGACTAAAAAAGCGAAATTTACATATGTTATGTTTTCTTTTCTGACAATGTTTGTAAGTCTGTTTTTCCTGGATGGTTACAGGGGAATTGAGTCAGAGGGGAACAATTATTTTCATATTTTTATAAACGGTGTAAAAATTGGTTCTGTGGAGGACGAGGAGACCGCGGAGAAGTTGTTTGTGAATGCCCGCAGAAAAATTGCACTAAAGAATGAAGAACTGACATTCATTGACGCGGATATGACATTGGAAGGCGAGGAAGTGCTCTGGGGGGTACTTGATGATAAGGATGAATTGCAGAGCCGTATGCAGGAGGTTTTGCAGCAAAATGTCATGGAGACCATGCAGCGTTCTTATACACTCAAGGTAAACGAATATGTGGTAAATCTTGGAAGCGCCGGACAGGTACAGGAGCTTTTGCAGGCAGCAGTGGATAAGTATGATACAGAGCGTCTTTTTGCAGTGGAATTGACCAGAGATTCCGATAGAGAACTTCCGGTTCTCACAGCAAATGTGTTGGAGCGTGAGGATCAGACTACAGAGGATGAGGCAGTCAGTGTCGCAGGCGGTGTAGAAGTGGTGATGTCCAAGATAGGAGAGGAATTGCTTCCGACGGGCGATGATTTTGATGATTATGAGTTAGGACTTAAATCGGTAAACTTTGCGGAAGAAGTGGAAATTGTGGAGGCGTATCTGCCCCAGAATCAGATTTCCACACTGGAACAGGCTGTGGAGGAAGTTATCAAGGAACAGGAAACACCCAGTGAATACACCATTCAAAGTGGTGATACTTTGTCTGAGATTGCCATTAAGGTGAATATTCCGATTGATAAAATTGTAGAACTCAACAGCGATAAACTGGAGGATGAGAATTCCACTATCCGAGAGGGAGACAAGCTGATTATTACTGTGCCGGAACCGGAGTTGTCTGTGGAGCGTATGGAAGAAAAATACTACGAAGAAATTTACGATGCAGATATTATCTATATCGAAAACGATGAGTGGTATACTACACAGACAAAGGTGCATCAGCAGCCTTCAGCAGGATTCCGTAAGATTGTGGCAGATGTGTACTATCTGAATGATAAAGAGGTTTCCAGGGAAATCTTAAAAGAAGAAGTAATCATGGAGGCGGTGCCCAAGATTGTAGAGCGTGGTACCAAGATTCCTCCTACCTATATCAAACCTATTTCCGGCGGACGTTTAAGCTCCGGATTTGGTAGAAGAAGTCGTCCGACTAAGGGCGCAAGTACCTATCATAAGGGTGTTGACTGGGCAGTTCCTACAGGAACCTCCGTATATGCGTCCTGTGGCGGTACGGTAGCCAAGGCCGGATGGGGTAGCGGTTATGGTTATGTAGTATACATTAATCATGAAGACGGTCGCCAGACCAGATATGCACATTTGTCAAAGGTACTTGTAAAATCCGGACAAAGTGTGCGACAAGGCGATAGAATCGCACTGAGTGGTAATACCGGTATCAGTAGCGGACCTCACTTGCATTTTGAGATTTTGATTGGCGGCAGTCAGGTGAATCCGCTGAAATACTTGCAGTAGCCTATTTGGCTATTTGGTATTTACAAATGCGTCAAAATATGGTATAAAGCAAGATAGGGAATAGTATATTTTGTATTTGGGATAATAATTTTAGAACTAGAACCTAAGTAAGAGGTAGAGTAAATGGAACAATACGCAATTAAAGGCGGAAATCCATTGGTCGGTGAAGTTGAAATAGGGGGTGCTAAGAATGCAGCACTTCCTATTCTTGCCGCTTCCGTGTTAACGGATGAGACAGTATATATAGAGAATATGCCCGATGTGCGGGATACCAACGCATTGTTGGACGCAATGGAGAGCATAGGAGTATTGACCAAGCGCACTGAGAGACACAAAGTGACTATCAATGCAGCGAATATCAATACCACCGAAGTTGTGGATGAGAAGATGAAGAAAATCAGAGCTTCCTATTATCTGATAGGAGCGCTTCTGGGTAAATATAAGCATGCAGAGGTTGTTTTGCCTGGTGGATGCGACATCGGCAGCCGTGCCATTGACCAGCATATCAAGGGCTTTGAGGCTCTCGGTGCAAAAGTGGTTATTGAGCATGGTTTGATTAAGGCTCACGCAGATCGCCTGGTGGGAAGCCATATTTATATGGACGTAGTCAGTGTAGGAGCGACTATTAACGTAATGATGGCTGCGACCATGGCGGAAGGTAAGACCGTTATTGAGAATGCGGCTAAGGAGCCCCATGTGGTTGACCTTGCCAATTTCTTAAACAGCATGGGTGCCAATGTAAAAGGCGCCGGTACCGATGTGATTCGTATTAAGGGAGTTCCTTCCCTTCACGGCACAGAGTATGCGATTATTCCGGACCAGATTGAGGCAGGAACCTTCATGTTTGCTGCGGCAATCACTCGCGGTGATATTCTTGTTAAAAATGTTATTACCAAGCATTTGGAGTCTATTACAGCAAAGCTTTTGGAGATTGGCTGTGAGGTGGAGGAGGCGGATGACTGTATCCGTGTAGTTGCATCCAAACCCTTACATCACACTCAGGTAAAGACTCTACCCTATCCCGGATTTCCTACGGATATGCAGCCTCAGATAGCAGTAACACTGGCTTTGGCTAAGGGTACCAGTATTGTGACAGAGAGTATTTTCGAGAACCGATTCAAATATGTGGACGAGCTTACCCGCATGGGTGCCAACATCAAGGTTGAGGGTAATATTGCCATCATCAATGGTGTGAACAAGTACACCGGTGCAAGTATTTCATCGCCGGATCTTCGTGCAGGCGCTGCTCTTGTATTGGCAGCATTGGCAGCAGAGGGATACAGTACCGTGGATGACATCCGCTATATCGAGCGTGGCTACGAAGACTTCCACTTGAAACTCCAGGCACTGGGTGCACAGATTGAGATTGTAAACTCCGAGAGAGAGTTACAGAAGTTTAAATTGAAGATTGGATGATGAGATTAGGAAGGGCTGATGTGTTTGTGACACCTCAGCCTTTTGTATATTAATATTTTCTTTTCCTGGTGCGATACCAACAAAATCATAAGTGCAAAGCATGGCAGACGCACGCGGCTGGATTTTGGTGGTGATGGGAAATACCGCAATATTAGGATTGGGCATATACAGAAAAATCTGGGCGCAGTGCCCAAAAGCCACCTTATTTCATAGTAAAAAACCAGGGTTACAGGTGCTCTTGGGCATATGCAAAAAAATCCCTTGAAAATACCCGGATTCTTCCTATGTTTTGGGCAACAGAGTTCATTTTTTCTGCATATGCCCATGGACCCTCCAAAACATGCGTTTATTCATAGAAAAAGTACTGATTTTGGGTATTTTGAGACAAAAAAATTGTATATGCCCAAATCGGCCGGATAGTGAAAATTTGGCTAGTTATCGATTAGATCTTGTTTTTTAATTTTGAATCTGGAGGAGGGAGAAAACAGAGCCGGAATGGGTATTCCCTGCTTTGCATGTAATCCGCAGATGCTGCCGAGACTTTTGGAAAAAGCCCTTAAAGGTCAGGATCTGACAGAATTCGAAAAAGAATCTAAAATCAATTGACAATGCACCGTGGATAGTGTATGTTAAAGATAGTAAATTTCATATGTTTCCAACTTATTCAGAGTGGTGGAGGTACATAGGACCTGTGAAGCCACGGCAACCCCTGAGAAGGAAGGTGCCAACCTGAGCGAGATTACCTTGAACAATAAGTGGATTTAATTATCGATACGATAAAAGTCCGCATTGTTGCGGACTTTTTTTAACAAAAGGAGAGAGACGATGGAAAAAGAAAAGAGATTATTTACCTCTGAGTCAGTGACAGAGGGACATCCTGACAAGATTTGTGATGCAGTTTCCGATGCGGTGTTGGATGCACTGATGGAGCAGGATCCTTTTAGCCGAGTGGCATGTGAGACTTGTACCAATACCGGATTTGTACTGGTAATGGGTGAGATTACCACTAAGGCGAATATTGATATTCCTGCAATTGTGAGAAAGACGGTAACCGAGATTGGTTACGATGCGTCTGAGAAGGGATTTGACGGTAATACCTGTGCAGTTATGGTATCTTTGGACAAGCAGTCTGCAGATATTGCAATGGGCGTTGACAAGGCTTTGGAGGCAAAGCGCGGCGAGGCCGGAATGAGTGATGCAGAGCTGGAGGCAATCGGTGCAGGCGACCAGGGTATGATGTTCGGTTATGCAACCAACGAGACTGAGGAGTATATGCCTTATCCTATTGCACTGGCACACAAGCTGACCAGAAAGCTGACTGAGGTTCGTAAAGACGGTACCCTTTCTTATCTGCGTCCTGACGGTAAGAGCCAGGTATCTGTAGAGTATGATGAGAATGGTAAGCCTGTTCGTCTGGAGGCAGTTGTACTTTCTACCCAGCATGATGAGAAGGTAACTCAGGAGCAGATTCATGAGGATATCGAGAAGTATGTATTTGATGCAGTACTTCCGAAGGAATTGCTTGATGAGAATACCAAGTTCTACATTAATCCTACCGGACGTTTTGTAATTGGAGGCCCTAACGGCGACAGCGGACTTACCGGACGTAAGATTATTGTAGATACCTACGGCGGTTATGCACGTCACGGCGGCGGAGCATTCTCCGGTAAGGACTGTACCAAGGTGGACAGAAGTGCAGCATACGCAGCGCGTTATGTTGCCAAGAACATTGTTGCAGCAGGTCTGGCTGAGAAGTGTGAGATTCAGTTGTCTTATGCAATCGGTGTGGCTCGTCCTACTTCTATTATGGTAGATACCTTCGGTACCGGTAAGCTTTCTGACGAGAAGCTGGTTGAGATTATCCGTGAGAACTTTGATTTGAGACCTGCCGGCATTATCAAAATGTTGGATTTGAGAAGACCTATTTATAGAGCAACTGCAAGCTACGGACATTTTGGACGTACGGATGTGGAGTTGCCTTGGGAGAAATTGGATAAAGTAGATGTCTTGAAGAAGTATTTGTAAGCTGTAGGGGGGCTTAAAAAACGGAGGTAGGGGCGTATGGAGTATAACACAAATGACCTTTCCAGACTTTTAGATGTATCTACAAACACAATCAGACGCTATGAGAAGATGGGATATCTGAGTGCTGACAGAAATGAACAGAACGGATATCGCAAATTCAGTCATGCGGATGTGGAGAAATTAATGTACGTGGCTAAATACCGCAAAGTGGAATTTAGCCACGAGGAAATAGCAGATATTCTGAATGAAGACCGCAAAGCGATTGTAAAACGTTTTGAGACCCGTAAGGAAGAAATTGATGCGCAGATTCGTCATCTTCAGGCTGTGAGCCATATGCTCAAGGATGATATTATGCTGATGCATCGTGTGGAAGAGTATGGCTCGGATGTAATAGAGTTAGAGTGCAGTCCTTTTTATTATGTGTTGTATCAAAAGAGAGGGAAACTTTGCGGGCCGGGCATTTATGCGGAGAAATTGCATCACTTTATGTCAAAGTGCATAGAGTTTGAATATCTGTATTTGTTTGAACAACAGGATGTTGTGGACGGCAAGATGATTTATAGTGAGGGAGTGGGAGCTCATAAACACCGGACGGAGAAATATAATATCGATGTGAGTGCGCCGGTAGAGTTTTATGAACGCAGACCTTGCATCTTACAGTTCATGCGTGTGCCCCTGGACTTCAGAGGGGCAGCAGATGCTGACCCGGAGGGATTATATCAGAATTTATTTGGGGATTTTCTAAAGTATATGGAAGAGCACAATATGGAGGCCTGCGGAGATGCCCTGGCATTGAAGATTGGCTATTCCAAGGAAGAAGATCAGAAATGGCAGTATATCTTGCTGCATCTTCCCGTTGTGCAAAAATGACAATATGTTTGGTAAAAAGTAATAAATATGGAAGTGGTGTATGGGATTGGTTGTTTGATTTAGACAAAACAGCCAATCTTTTTTTGTTGATTTTTAAGGCAGAACCTTTCTTGACCGTGACGTTGTGTCATGCCCTAGACTAAAGGCAACTGGAAAAATTGCGATTAAATAATTTAGGAGGGAAGCAATGAAAATCAACAGATTATTCAAAAGAGTCATTGCAACAGCTTGTGCAGCATCTATGGTGCTGACCGGTCTGATTTCAGACCTTGGCGTTATGAAAGCGGAAGCTGCGGCAGAGCATACGCTCTGGGTTGTAGGTGACTCCACCGTAAGCGCATTTAACGATAGTTATTACTATCCCAGATACGGTTACGGAACCCAGATTGGCAACTATCTGGACGGAACCTATGCGGTTCAGAACCTGGCAGTGTCAGGTACAAGCTCTAAGAGCTTTACGTCACATGCTAACTATTCCACTTTGACCAGTGGAATCCAGGCAGGAGATACCCTGGTAGTAGGCTTTGGTCATAACGACGAGAAGGCTGAAGATGCGGAGAGATTTACAAAGCCTGCAACTACTGCCGGTGATTACACCGAGAGTGATTCTTTTGAGAAGAGCCTGTATGATAACTATATCCAAATGGCACAGGCGAAGGGGGCAGAAGTAATTCTTTGTACTCCTATCGTAAGAAGAACTGCGACTACCGGTTCCTGGAGCAACAGTCAGCTTCACGTGACAAGCTCCGGTGACTATCCTGAGGCAATCAGAGCTTTGGGTAGCGCAACAGATGTTCCTGTTGTGGATATGACTGCTCTGACCAAGGAATTATATGACAGCCTTGGTGCGGAGGAGACATTGTATCTTCACGCATGGAATTCCAGCAAGGAAGGAAGTGTGGATAACACACATTTGAACATCTATGGTGCCAAGAAGGTGGCATGGTTGTTTGCAAATGCAGTGGATGATACTTCAGCTGCTTTGGCTGCTCACATTAGTCTGGCAGCCGGTGAACCTACAAAGGCAAATGATTTGGAATCGAATCCTGATTATGTAGAGCCTGAGTATGATAATAGTCTTGCACAGAGTACAATTTTTGCTGACTATGTTGTAGAGGGCAGCGGAACCGGTGATGGCGGAGATGTTGCTTTCAAGGGAACCGCCTTTGGTCAGTTGAACTGTAATCCTACCGCAGAATATCATGTTCTTGAAAAAGATGAAAACGGCAATATGCATGTAGCTGTTTTGAGTGATAAGAGTAAGATTACTTCTTCCGGTGACGGAATTGTTATGTATTATTACAGAGTGCCTGTTGGCAGCAGCTTCAGCCTGTCTGCAAAGGCTACTTTGAATGCTTACAGCAACCATAATCAGGCGGCATTTGGTCTGATGGCTCGTGATGATATGTGGATTGATACCATAAATCCTACACTTGTATCTGATTATGTGGCAGCAGGTATTTTGGGAAAAGGATGTAACTGTTTCTATCGTAAGAGCGGTGTTCTTGGCGGCCAGACCGCTTTGACTACAGAAACCATTGCGGCAGGAAACAGCTATAATCTGAGCATTGTAAGCAATTCCGACGGTTATACCTGTACCTTTGGTAATGAGCCTGCGCAGAGTGCAGGTTATGACTTCGCGTTGACCACTGTGGATTCTGAATATGTATATATTGGTATGTTTGCTGCAAGAAATGCAGATGTTACCTATAGCAATATTCATCTGGTAGTAGACGGTGAGACTATCGTAGATACCAGAAAGCCTGAATTTGCAGTAACTGTTGCTGAAAGCGAGAACGGTACTGCTACAGCAAATAAGAGCACAGCGGCTCAGGGTGAGACTGTAAAGCTGACTGTTACTCCTGATGCAGGTTATTACCTTAAGGAGTGGGATGTTGTAAGTGGAGAAGTTACCATCGAGGATAACAGCTTCGTAATGCCTGCAAGTGCAGTTGAAGTGAAGCCTGTATTTGAGGCATATCGTATGGAGTGGGATTTCAAGAATGATTCCAGCCTTATGGGTGCTGAGAATGGTATTGTTATTAACGGGACCACAGGTACCTTTGCCGGTCTGGCAATTGATGCCAGCAATACAGCGACTCAGGCTAAGTTTGATACACTGAACAGAAGTAGTTATGCACAGGTAAATAATGGTACTATCATTACTATTCCTGTAGAAGGCTCCAGCAAGGTTACGGTTACTGCTTATTATGGAGCAAACTTTACCGTAGATGGAGAAGCTGCCGAGGCGGTTACTCATACCTTTATCTGTGAGGGGACCGACAATAAGGTTACTCTTGAGTTTACTGCAGATGAGTATCTTGATTCCATCAGAATTGTACCTTATGCAGAGGTAGAGGCTGGTACCATTAATTTTGCTAAAGCTGCTTCTACCGCTAGCTGGGATGGTATCTCCCTGACAAATATTGTAGGAGCAGATAATGATCATGGACTTTATGTAAGCTCCGGTGGCGGAACCATGGTTCTGACCCTGGCTCATAAGGCAAACATTGTTGTTGAGGGCTGTAGATATGGTGCAGGCACCATGACGGCTTCCTCCGGTGAACTTTCTGAAAGCTCTGTTGCAGAGGGAAATGATGGTTCTGCGCAGGTATTTACCGTAACAGAAGCTGACGCAGGTGAGTTGACCCTGAGTTTTACAGGAGCTATGTGGATTCACAACATTACCATCGAGTATATCATCGAAGTTGGTCCCAGAAATATCGATGTATGGGATTTGGGTGGATTGGTAGAAAGTGATACTGAGACTTATACCAATAATATCACTCCTGACAAGATGAAGAATTGTGGTATCAGCGGAGGTGTATTCCCCAGCAGTGCATCCATTGCATTCGGAGATTTGACGCTGATTACCGGTGGTAGTGACAGACTGTATACAAATGTAGCAGAATTGTCAGCTTACAGCTATGGAACCTATGCCGCTGCACAAAATGCATATGAGGATGGATATACTTCTGAAGGTGCTTATTACTGTAACGGTACCGGCGGTTCTAACAGAAGATGTGTGACCATTGCTAACGTACAGGCAGGTGATAAGATTGTTGCTTATCTGGGTATTGCACAGACTGCAGCAAGTCAGTTTTTCTTTGAGGGTCTGGGTACTGCAAGTGCACAGAAAGAAAGTGTTGAGTGTGCTGTAGGTGAGTTTAAGAGAGTTGTGTTTGTGGCAGAGTACACCGGAACTTATAAGATTTGGGAAAATGCCAAGGGTAAGCCCATGTACCACAGAGTTGTGCGTGTACCTTACGTTGCAGTAAGCGGTACCATCAGCTCTGCTGCAGGTGAAGGTGCATACACCGGTACAGAGCATACTGTTAAGTTTGTAAACCAGACTACCAAGCAGGAGACTTGGGCAGTTCTGGGTGAGAACGGTACTTATACTGCAAATCTGGCTCCCGGATATCAGTATGTGGCTGTGCTTGTAGGTGCTACCGGATACGGTTTCACCGCTGCAAGCAGAATGGTTACTACCACTGATGCGGAAGCACTTACCGGCAAAACAGGCGTGGATTTGGTAATTGAGCCCAAGGAGACCTATACTTTCTCCGGTCAGGTTACCGGATTTGCAGATGGATATGATGTTTCCAAGCTGGTTGTAACTTTGACTCCTCCTGCAGATACTGATTTGTTGGCCGTAGAGGCTACCATTGATGAGAGTCTGAATTTTAGCGCAACTTTGGAGCCTGATTATGATTACACTATCAGCATTGCAGGCGTAAATGACTATCAGGTTACCAGTGATTTGGTAATTAACAAGAATGCAAACTATAATGCAAATATTACTGTAGGCTTGAAGCCTATGAATGCGGTGACTGGTGGATTTATCGGTCTGGGCGAAGGTGTAGTACCCAGCGCATTGAGCTTTGAGAATGTTGAGGACGGATATACTTATACTGCAACTGTAACTGAGGATGGATATTCCGTTAACTTGAGAGACGGTTCCTATCAGGCGAAAGCTACGATTTCAGGTTACAGCACAATTACTCATGTAATCGTAAAGGGTGCAGCTGTATGCAGAGATTTGATGTTCGTGTCTACCACTGCAGCACCTGCTATTGACTGGGTATCTGACATTTATGTTGGTTATCTCAATCAGGCAAATAACTATGCAACTGTTAGAGAGGCAGTAGCAGCTTGTGCAGCTATGAATCCTACCAGCGAGGCACAGCGTATCACTGTTCATATCGCTCCCGGTACTTACAGAGAGCAGGTTGTTGTAAATACTCCTTATGTAAGCTTTGTAAATGATACCGACGAGGAAGTTCTGCTTACCTGGTATTATGGTATCGGTTGTGAGTACTATAGTATCGATGCAAGCGGCTATTACAACGCCGAGAGAGCATATGACAAATTTGAGAAGAAGGGTGCAGCAGACTGGGGTGCTACCGTATTTGTAAGTCCTAGTGCTACCGCATTCCGTGCAGATGGCATTACCTTCGAGAACTCCTTTAACCGTTATCTCACAGATGAGGAGTTGGAAGACGGTGTTGCAATTGCATCCGATTCCGCACTTAAGGATGAGAGAAATTACAGCCTTGACGTTCAGAGCAAAGCGGCTACCGAGCGTGCAGCAGCAATGGTTGTAAAGGCTGACAAAGTTGAGTTTAAGGATTGCGCATTCCTGAGTAGCCAGGATACTCTGTTTACCGGTAATGCAGCATACAATGTATACTTTAAGAACTGTTTCATCGAAGGTCAGACTGACTATATCTTCGGTGACGGTAATGCAGTATTTGATGCATGTGAACTGAGCTGGTGTGGATATAGCACAGGAAGCCTGGGCGGATACATCACAGCGGCAAAACCCTCTACTGTAAACGGTTATCTGTTCAGAAACTGTGTAGTAACTGCCAGTGACGAGTTGACAGTTGAGCCCGGTTACTTTGGTAGACCTTGGGGCGCAGATGCAAAGGTTAAGTTCCTGAATACCAGACTGGAAAGTACAGATTTGATTACTGCAGCTGGATGGACATCCATGAGTGGTGCAGCACCTGAGAATGCTAACTTTGCTGAGTACAATACCACTGATATGAATGGTACTGCAGTAAGCACTGTAGGACGTACCACCGGCACTGTGAAGGATGCTGCGACAGCAGCAACATGGACCATGGAGTCTATCTATGGTGATTGGGTGCCTGCATTCTATACTGCAGAGGAAACAACTGTTGCATTCGCAACTGCTCCTTTCGTAACGGATAACGGAGATATCAATACTCCTTATCCCGGACACACATTGACTGTTGGATACTCTCTGGGTGATGCAAACGATGCAAACGATGCATCCCGCATTGAGTGGTATCGTGTGAAGGCTGGCGAGACAGACGTTCTTGTTAAGACTTCCAGTGCAAATGTAGATAAGACTTATAAGATTACTTCCGATGATATCGGATATCAGATTAAAGTAGTAGTAACTCCTATAACTGTTAGCGGTAATACCGGTGAAGCAGCAAGCAGCACCGTGGATGAGACCGTAAGAGATGGTTATGAGGATCCCGATGCATCCGGTTCTGATGTAATTCTGGGCGATGGCGTAAATATCTTCCTGGTAGGTGACTCTACCGTAAGAGATTACTCCTCAAATTGTGTTTGGTCCAGTACAGCAAGAAACGAAGGTTCTTGGGGTGAGTTCTTCCAGGATTTCTTCGATGATGAGAAAGTAACTGTTGTAAATTATGCAAACGGCGGAAGAAGTACCAGAAACTTTATTAACGAAGGTATTCTGGAAACCATCGGCGAACAGATTGGTAAGGGTGACTACCTGTTCATCCAGTTTGGTCACAATGACTGCTCAAACGGTTCTTCCTATCTGGCAGACAGATATGTTCCTTTGGGCGAGCCCGATGCAAATGGTGTATATCCTGTTACCGCAGGTACAAAGGTGGCAACACCTTCCGAGCTTGATGGTAAGGGTTATGGCTCTACCTGCTACACTTATGATTGTGGCGGTACCTTCAAGTGGTATCTGCAGCAGTACATCAATGTAGCTACGGAAGTAGGAGCAATTCCTGTACTGGTAACTCCTGTATCCAGAATGTACTACAATTCAGATGGAACCATTAAGGCTCATCATGATTCCACTGATACTACTTCCGGCACTCAGGTAACCTCTAACAATGCGTATGTAACTGCTGTGAAGCAGCTGGCTGAGGAGCAGAACGTACTGTTGATTGATGGTTTCGAGATTACCAAGAAGACTTTCGAAGATGCATATACTGCATGCGGTGGTGAGACTTACGGTATCCAGATTATGAGCTATGATACTGCAAACAGTAAGCAGGATAAGACTCATAACAACAAGCTTGGCGGTGTGGTTTGGGCCGCAGCAATGGCATCTGCTGTACAGAACATGGATCTGAACATTTCCTACGCAGTGAAAGCACCTGCTAAGGTTATGGGTCAGACAACCGATTCACTGACTGTATTCAGTATCAACGGCAGCAACGTACTTACTGCTTATGATATCGGTAGTAATTATGCTGAGAGAGCTAGCTACTGGGAGGGCGTTGGTCAGGATATGATTGATGACATCGCAGAGAAGGCAGCTGAGCTTGCAGGCAGCGGCGAAGGCGGCGATGTAACACCCGGTACCGGCGATGGCGGCGATGTAACTCCCGGCACTAATGATGGTAACGATGGCACCAATGATGGAAATGATGGCACCAATGATGGTAACGATGGTACCAACGACGGCAACGATGGCACCAACGATGGTGGCGATAAGCCCGGCACCGACAA
>SVFL01000127.1 GCA_015056885.1 Lachnospiraceae bacterium | reverse complement strand
CTCTGCACTGCGAACTTCAGGGTAAACGCAAGACGAACACAAAAATCACTGTTTCGTCGGATTGTTCCCCCGCTATGGATTGTAGCTCCACAGGCTGCTATCAAAGGTTGAGGGGGGTTCCCTCTTCTTTGAATTACCCCTGGGATTCAAAGAAGCGGAAGCCTATCGCAAGGCCAATGGCCAGTACCTGAGAAAAAATCAATGGAGAGATACTACTGTAACGGTGTATATCGACCTTGATTGATAACTGAATCACAATAGGCGTATCATTAGTGATAGTGATACGCCTATTTTTTATACCCTTGTTCTGATGATACAATCTGTGTATACTGAAAGCAGAACAGGAGGTGCATCCTATGCTAAAGAAAAAGTATTATTTGTATTTGGATGAATCTGAACATAGCCTTTTGGTCAAGAGTCTTGTACAAATGAAAAACAAACTGATTCAGCAGGGGCGCTTTACCGACTGTGTGGATGACCTCTTAATGAAAGTGATTCTCGCTCCTGCGGATAGAATTTAGTGCGTAGAAAACCGCCTACTTCATTATGTAGGCGGTTTTATTTTATGGCAATGCTTATTAGCTAGTCCATTATTTAATATACTAATCTTCGAAATATTTCAGCACTATATGTTAAGAGCTTCATGAATAGCCTTCTCAACTTCATATACTCTAGAAGAAAGGAAATCTGGATGATCCTTAAACCATTTTGCATTCAATGGTGATGGATGTGGTAAAACATACGCTGGCTTTCCATTTATTGAGTTGTCTTTAAAAACTAATGATGTAAAATCTTCATTGGGGAAGAAAAAGGCTGCAGCTTTTCCTCCCAATAATATGAAGATCTCGTTATCCACTAGTTCAATTTCTCTCCAAAGCCATCTTTTGGCACAACTTTTGGGAGGTAGTCGGTCACCACCGCTAGGAGATTTGCCTGGATAACAATGTGCAATTGCGGCAATATAAAAATTATCTGGATTATAAAACACTTCGTCAGAGATATGATACCACTCATTTCTGAGTTTTCTTCCGCTTGCATCATTAAAAGGTTTCAATGTTTTGTGCACATTCTGCGATGGAGCCTGACTTATTTGCATAATTTTAGAATGCTCATTCCCCATGATTATGGGATGAGGTTCAAATCCAAACTTTGATTCGCATAAGCGACAGTTAAGTATTTCCTGTTTTAATTCTGTAAACATATATGTCTCCTCTTTGTATCACAAATGCCGTTTAATCTCTTCTACAATTTGTCTCTGTATACAGTCTATGTCTTTCATACCATCAATGAATACCAGTTCGCCCTTATGATCGTGTCGGTGGCAGTTATGTAATCAATGAGGAACAGGCCGAAACTGTCAGGATGATTTATGACCTGTATTTGCAGGGCTATGGCTCCATGCGGATCGCCAGCATTCTGACAGAGCGGAAACGGAAAAATGCTTCCGGTGTAATAAAATGGAGCATCTCCAATATTATGAGAGCCATCCGGAACGCTACCTACACAGGAACAAAATGCTATAACAAATCCAGAAGCAATAACTTCCTGGAGCAGAAGCGCATTAATAATCTGGATATGTCCACCTATGAATATGTGGAAGGAGATTTCCCGGCGATCATCTCACAGGAGGTGTGGGACAAGGCACAGCAGATCCGGGAAAGCAGAAAGAAGCCCACATTGGTATCCGCTGAGAAAACCACCATCAGCAAGCGGGATTCCAAAGACATTTGGGTAAATAAACTGCGCTGTGCCTGCGGTTCATCCTACCGTAAGGATAAGTGGCATATCCGTAACGATGGAAGCATTGCGTATGGCTACCAATGCTACAATCAGCTTAACAATGGCAGCAAGAAAAAGAGGGAAGCCCTGGGGTTGGATACAGAGGGATTCTGTGATATTCGGATGGTTGCAGACTGGAAACTGGACTTCATGGCAAAGGCGGCTCTGGAACATCTCTGGAAAGATAGGAAAGCGTCGGTGCTGCTGGCAATCGACTTGATCAAACGGTATTACAGAGATGAGCGGACAAATGATGGCTTGGCCGATACAGCAAGCATCCAGGCCAAGCTGGATAAGGCAACGGTCAGACTTCAAAATCTGATTGCAATGAGAGCTGACGGGGAAATCACCAAGGAAGAATATCAGGCCATGCGAAACCCCATTGACGAGCAGATCCGGAGCTTGCAAAAATCGTTGGAGGAAGTACCTGCAACAGAAGCCACACCCAAGGGCTTGCAGTTGGACAATATCATTGCAGCACTCAATTCCATGATCGACTTCAGCGACAGCACCATCAGCCACGACATCATCAATCAATTTGTATATAGAGTAACACCCACATCAGATTCCACTTATGACTGGTATCTCAACCTCAGTGGCACCGCAAAAGCCCGTGCAGCCTTTACTGCCGAGGGCAGGAAGAAGAATTGCGTAATCAAATTGGAGGAAATCGAGAAGATTTCCTCGTTACATACACACCCCACAGCGAATAACCAACAGCACATAAATAACCCCCTTGTATTTACCTTACTGCACAGGCTGCTATCAAGGATGGCAGGAACTAAGGAATTACCGGAAGTTTGCAAGCCTAACTGTGACCTGCGAGGACGCGAAAGCGTATATGTACAGCTTGAGCAGTAAGCGCAGAGTCCACAAATGGACTGACATTCAGGTAACTCTTTATATCTAAGCTATATGCCCCGGTTCTTCGGAACCGGGGCGTTTTTTCGTTTGCGGTAAAGAACTCTGATTTTAGCACTCTCTCCTTTGGAGTGCTAAAAGTTTACGGTTTTGTCACACATTTTACGCTTAAAGGGCTTATAATACAGACAGTAAGCAAGAGAACGCTG
>SVFL01000047.1 GCA_015056885.1 Lachnospiraceae bacterium | reverse complement strand
GTTCACCAATAATGTAAAAAGCACGGATACCGGCTTCATACATTTCCTCAATCTGCGCTCGAATGCCTTCCTTTGTAATGGTACTGTTCCAAAGCCAGGTGTACGCCGGATGATAGGAGGATGGAATATTTTTCAAATCCATAAGATATCACTCCCTTCTTTTTTGCCTTCCCCGTGTCCGTATCCCTGATATTCCTCCAGGAAGCACTCCGCGGTCTTGTGCATAAATACACCAACTTCTCCATCCTTAAACCCAAAGGTCATGGTCATGTTGCCAAAGTACCGGTCTATGATCTGCACCATAATCTGCAGCTTGCTTTCCTCTGTCCAGGCTGCAGAAGCCGCACATTTGTAAAAATTACCCGGTGCATCCTCAGAACCTACATCTGCGGAATACCCTTCCTGTGGAAATACGCCAAACTCATTGTGCCCAATTCCAAAGAAAATTTCCTTGTCACCCTGCTCATTGGTATACGCAAAGCATCCCTTGTCACCATCAAAAGTAATACAGAACTTTGTGATACCCATTGGATTCTTATTCATGTAATAAGTCACGCCATTTATGCGCTTCTCCCATTCTGAATGAACTTGTCCCGGCTGTACCAAAAGTTTCAGCCCTTTTGTATATTCCTTAAGATTTGTCTGTGCTGCTACATTTTCCAGCAAGGCATTCTCACTCGCACCATCTACAATCAGCTCAAAGAAGCTATCCATAATCAGACTTCTCAGCGTATCCTTGCCCTGATTGTCAGAGTTAATTACCATAATCAAGTCCTTATGTGGCACACAAACCGCAAATTGACAGCCCATGCCGTTAAAGAAAAAGGAATCCTGATAGGTTCTCCAGAAAAGATAACCATAGCCCTGGGTGTTCCATGTATTCATATTAAAATAATTATTGTCAACCTGCTTGGATGTAGCCGCTTTTATGTATGCCTCATTCAAAATCTGCCTGCCATTCCACTTACCGCCGTTTAACACAAAACGCGCCACGCGGAATAAATCAATCGGTCTCATAAGTACGGCAGAATCGCCCCAAGAATGACCGCCCGGACATTTCAAACAATACGCTTCCTCGGATACCCCAATTTCACGAAGCATTTTCTCATGAAGGTAATCCATAAACGGCATTCCAGTTATACGCTCCACCAAAGCACCCAAAACAAAGCTACCGGAAGAATCATATTCAAAAACCGTACCGGATGGTCTGGAAGCCTCCCTTGGATTATTAAAGTAATGTTGCACACGGTCTGATGCTTTTGCCCCAAACCAACCCCAGTCTGATTTGGCAGTACACATCATCAGCATATGGCGAATGGTTTGGTTGTGCATATTTTCATCCTTCTGATGTTCCAGTTCCTTTGCAAAATACTTGCTGATAGGATCATCCAAATTGATTTTGCCGTCCTGCTCCAGAAATCCGATTGCCAGTGACACAAAGCTCTTGCTCACAGAGTACATTCTGTGCTGAAATTCTCTATGGAAAGGCTTCCAGTAATGCTCAAAGAAAATCTGGTTGCCTCTGGCCAGAATCAAACTATGCGTAGCAAGTTGCTTTTCTTCCAGCCTTTTAATAAACTTTTCTATTATTTCTGAAGAAACACCCACCGCTTCCGGTGTAGTGTACGTAATCAAATTCTCATTCATCCCATTCATACTCCCCTCGTCAAGTATCCAGGTAAAAGCTCATGAAAATTGCTTCGCAATGGAATTTACAATCCAACGCTTTCCACAAACTTCTTCAAATTCTTTAATCCCTTGCTAATACCCTCGATACAATCCTCTTTGCCTTCAAATTCGATAGATATGTAGCCCTCATAGCCTGCTTTTTTCAGAATACGCAAACACTGTTCCACCGGAACATCACCTTCTCCAACAGCGGTAAACATCATATAATTTCCGCCTCTTGTAAGCATCCCATATCCTGGGAACGGATGATCTTTCACCAGCATATCCTTGGCATGTGCATGGATTGCATAAGGCGCTACTCTGGAAACTGCCGTTACCGGATTCTCATCCACGCAGAGGAAATTACCCATATCCACTAAAAGACCATAATTGTCATGATTTACTGCATTAAACAGCCTTTCTACTCTGTCACTGTCCTGTACAAGCATACCATGGTTTTCGCTGCAGGTTTTGATTCCCAGAGTTTCTGCATACTCGGTAACCTTTCTTACATTTTCTGCAATAGTAGGAAGCATTAAATCAAAGCTTCTGGACTTTCCTGTCTTTCCCAGTCCATAACAAACATCATGACGCATCACCTGAACTCCCAAAATTTTTGCCACGTCAAGCTGTCCCTTCAGGCGCTCTACTTCTGCATCCATCTGCTCCTGTGTTTCCTTATACAGGCTGGCACCAATGGTATAGGCATTGATTTCGATGCCCACTCTGTCAGCCTCTTCTCTAAGTTTTTGAGCCAATTCCTTTTGCTCTTCCAAATTTGCTCCATCCAGGTCGATAAACTCAATGGCATCAAATCCAAGCTCTTTTGCTTTTGCCACACAATCAAACTGTGTCATTTTCCCTGCACGAATATACTGACGAAATGAATAGGAACTTACTGAAATTTTCATATTAATCACCCTTCTTTGAATATACTTTTTTAATAAATTATTAATTCTCTGCAATAGTTTTTGTCAGGAAATCATATGCGGTCTTGATATCCGCCTCCGGATTCTTTCCCACTTCTCTTTCAATGGTTAAAAATCCTCTATAACCGATTTCCTCCAATGCCTGCAGATATCTTACAAAATCCACACTGCCTGTTCCCAAAGGAACCTCTTCAAAATACTTAATACCGCAAAATTCTTCCGGTATCGGATGCACCACGTTATAGATGTATTCCGGATTAGACTCTCTTAAACGGATGCCATCCTTGGCATGGGTATGCACGATATAATCCTTCAGATTATGTACTGCTGTTACCGGGTCATCTCCGGTTACCATCACCAAATTTGCCGGGTCCAGATTTACTCCGACACCTTTTGAACCTAAAGAATCCAGAAACGCCTTTAACACTTCTGACTTTTCAGGACCTGTCTCAATAGCAAAATGTGCCTCCATACTGTCCGCAAATCTGGAAAGTTCAAAACATGCCTCCTGCATGATTTTGTAGCGGTCATGATTTTTATCTGCCGGAACCACGCCGATGTGTGTGGTAACGATATCGGTCCCCAAATCCTTGGCAAGCTCTACGATACACTTGGATTTTTCAATCAGGGAAAGATTTAATTCCTTGTTGCCAAAACCTCTGCCTAAATCCCCACAGAGTGCAGAAAAAACAAGACCGTTTTCCTCTACCTCTCTTCTCAGTGCTTTACGAGCCGCCTGACTTAAATTTTCAGGAGAATTCTCTCCCTCTGTTGCATACATCTGAATTCCCTTCGCTCCCATTGCAGCAGCCTTTTTGATTGCTTCACTGCGACTTAAACGGTAGGATTCTAAAATGACGCCGATTGGAAATTGATACATGATACAAACCTCCCTATTTTTCTAAATAAATAATCCTCTGCTCTTCAATGGATCTGCTCACCGCATGTGCCACCTCTAAGGAAACCTCTACAGAATCCACACGGACTTTTTCCGGTGAGGTGCCCTGCTCACAACACTCCACAAAGTAACGAAGCTCCGCTTCATACCCATCGTAGCCTTCCATCGGATATTCCTTTGCACCCTCATGGTCTGTCAGTACAAAGCTGCCTGTATTGTCAGAATACACCATAGCATTCTCGCCAATAACTTCCAGACTGGAACGAAGACCGCCCTCTGCAAAGCCACGCGGCATTCCCCAGGAAGCAACCATATCCGCGGTACAGTTTTTGTAATGAAGCTGTACCTTTACATGAGCCGGACTTTTTTCTTCGGAATAGGTAACATGTCCCACAACAGCCTTTGGCTTGCCCAGCATCCAAACTACATAATCCAGGTCATGAATTAAAAGGTCAAACACCAAACCTCCGCTGATGGCTGTATTAGCAAACCAATTATTTCCACTCCATGCCGGCATTTTCTGGCGTCTGGTGCAACTGATGGAATTAATAGCCCCCAAGGTACCGTCTTCTATCAGCTCTTTTGTTTTCACATAGCCTTCAAAAAAGCGAAGTACATGAGCTACCATCAGCTTCAGATTTTTCTCCCTAATCAGCGAAAGTATTTCCTCGATTTCCTCTTTTTTTACGGCCAGAGGCTTCTCACAGATGATCTTGTCTGTAAGAAAAGCTGCTTCCCGAATAGCAGGCAAATGCAGGAAGGTAGGAAGACAAATGTCCACAAAGTCCACCTGCTCCTGCTTCAATTCTTCCAGAGATGCTGCCCACTTACAGTGTAACTGCTCTGCCAGAGCTTCACCCTTTGCCTGATCTGTATCCACCACTGCAATAATGCTGGCATTTTCTATTTTGCTGTAGGCCTCACTGTGGCATTTACCCATAGCGCCACAGCCTACGATTACTCCACGCTGCATACTTTTCAGCTCCCTTCCTAACTCCCGTTTTCGGTTCCGGTCATAAATACTTTGATCCGACCGGAACCGTTACCATTTTACTGTAATAAACTCCAGTCGAACACTACTCCAAGATAAGAGGAACGATCTGTCAGAAGTGCCTCATAAATCTCAGGAGCCTGCATTGGAGATACCGTATGAGAAATCAAATGATCACAACGGATTCTCTTCTGAGCAATATACTCCATGGAGATTTCATTGGTAAACTTCTGTGTCCATGGATAAAAAGGATTGTCAGAAGGAGCTGTCATGGCACCATGCGCACCAATAACACTAATGGACTTGCTGACAACACCCGCTCCGATTGCCTGTAAAGATGGATTTACGGTATCTCCAACAAGACCAACCTTACCATAAACTCTGGTAAGATCTACCGCCCAGGCAAGCACCTTGTGATAACCTGTGGTATCAAACACAATATCTGCCAGCTTGTCGCCTGTAATTTCCAACAAAGCTTCCTTTGCTTCATCTGCACCACAGGTAAGTACATGAGTAGCACCACTCTTCCAAGACATCTCTGCACGTGCTGCCATAGGATCTACGGTAATGATTCGCATTGCACCACAGATACGTGCAAACTGGGTTACCATCTGGCCGATAGGACCCTGACCGATTACCACTACAGTATCGCCCATCTGAATCTGACACTTACGTACTACGTTCTGTGCAACTCTTAAAATATCAATCCAGGTAGCATCCGCCATATCCACGCCATCCGGAATCTTCTGTACGTTAGCAGCACCTCTTACAAAATACTGTCTGTGCTGAGCTCCGCTGGCAACACGGTCACCCGGCTTTACGTTAGTAACTGCACTGCCAACTTCCAATACGACTGCAGTATTGTCATAGCCCGGACGGAACGGATATTTTACCCAAGATGCCCAGTTGGTTCCCGGTTCGAATTTACCTTCCAGACATCTGGTTTCTGTTCCAATGCTGATTAAGGAACGTTCGGTACGGCATAACACCTGATCTTCCTTTAACTGTGGTACTTCTTCTTCAACTAACTCAACCTTTCTCGGTGCTGTAAATAAAATATTTAATGATTTCATACTCGTGTTTCTCCTGTTCTAAAAAAACTTTTCTTTTAATATCGGCACCAGCTTTTCTGCTACCGTTTTATGCCCTTCTCTTGTAGGATGCATCGGTGACTTCGGAATCCAGCCTGAGGTGTCAATAAAGACTACCTCCGTCTTTCTGCTTTCATTGTAGGCTTCTACCATTCCCCTCAGTTCTTCCGCATATACACCATAAAATGCACTCATTGCTACCAGCTTGGCATTTGGATTTATTTCTCTTACCAAATCCAAAAATACTTCATAACCTTCTACATATTCCTCTGCTGATTTGTACATATCATTGGCTCCGTGATTAATCACAATAATCTCTGCACCGGATGCTTCTCTCATCTGACCGGCAAAGCAATAAGGATAAGCCTCAAAGACTTTCGGCACACCACCTCCGCCGCCTTTGGTGATTCCTTCCCCGCCATATCCCATGATATATGGTCTCATGCCAAGACCCTCTGCCGTTAAATAAGCATAGGTTGCTGTGGCATCATTCTGAAAGACCATGTTTTTGTGATTGCTGCGGTTTCCATAAGGCATCTTCGGCTCATCCACCCAGACACCCTCCGTGATGGAATCTCCCACAAATTCAATGATTTTGCGGGTATCCTCCGGTAGTACTCCTTCTGCCTCTGCCTCTGCACCGATAAAGGATATCTTGCCTGTCAATGGCTCATACCACCGCTGCTGATCCTCCATGGCACTTTTATAAATTACCCTTATCACATGATTTCCCGCTTCCTGTGCCTCCACGCGCACATAATGGTCAATCCTTGTCTCTACTCTTGCACCATCATCTACCTGTATGTACACATGCGGAAAAGGTTCTGCATTCATTTTTACGGCAAACATCAGCTCACAAGAACTTCCGTAAAAGGCCACCTCCAGCATAGCACCCGGTGCGGTTGTTACGGATACATCCTCCTTGTGCGCCCAGCGCCCGGTATATCGTACCGCCGGACTTAAATGACTGATTACCATTGTATTACACCTCCCTGAATACGATATCCCGCACGCACTCTTTGGCAATCTGCATTTCCTCTGCCGTTGCAGGCTCGTCCAGCTTGTCAAAAGTATTGTCCATGATATCTGCTCCTGTCAATGTCGCATACCAGGTAAGCCCCAAGGCATATCTGCCGATTCCCATATGTGCATGGAAAGTATCTCTATGTACCTTTTCAATGCCGCGCTTGGTCAGTTCCAACATAACCTCACCGGAAGGAATCATACCATCTGCTTGAATCGCTTCTGCTGCCTTTATGTAAGAAGCTCGCACATCCTTCAGCATATCCTCTGATTTTTCATACTTCATCGTTTCACACAAAAGCTTGCTGCCTTCCTCGTAAGCCCAGGTTTCCTGCATATATAGCTTTGCCTCCGGCACATAAGTGCGAATATAATCCACCATAAAATTTAAATATGGTTGATATGTATTATAATCTACACTCTGTCTGCTTACCTGCTGAATCGTTATTACATCCCATTTGTCACTCAGCAATGCTTCTTGTAATGTTACCTTAAATCCGGAATACATCCCATTTAAGAACATATGGTAATTTCTAAAATTCCCCGTGGCATTGATATGGTGCTGATGCAGGGAGCATCCGCCAACCATCAAATTTACCACCTTCACTTTCACCGGACCAGCCTGGGCAATCTCATACAAATACCTTGTGCCATCCTCCGAAAAACTGTTTCCTATTGCCAATACTTTCAATGTCTCTTTCATTGTCTACTCCTCCAACTGTTGTAATTTCTCTTGATGTTGCCTTACTGCACGATTTTCAAACTGTGGGTGGCAAGCCGAATACGATATCTCTGACGCACTCTTTTGCTATCTGTATTTCCTCTGCCGTTGCAGGCTCGTCCAGCTTGTCAAAAGTATTGTCCATGATATCTGCTCCTGTCAGTGTCGCATACCAGGTAAGCCCCAAGGCATATCTGCCGATTCCGAGTTTGGCATGAATAGGATCTCGATGAACCTTTTCTATGCCTCGCTTCACCATCTCAAGCATTACCTCACCGGATGGAATGATACCATCTGCACGGATATCCTCTGCTGCCTTATGATAGGACACCCGGACATCCTGTAACATATCCTCTGCCTTTTCATACTTTAGTTCTTCGCACAAACGCTTGCTGCCCTCTTCATAGGCCCAGGTTTGCTGTAAATACAGCTTCGCCTTTGGCGCATGCATCCTGATGTAGTCAGTCATATAATTTAAATATGGCTGAAAGGTATCATACCGTGGACTGGCACTGCTTACCTGCTGGATTGTAACCACATCCCACGCATCGCTAAGCAGTGCTTCCCTGATGGATACCTTAAATCCGGAAGCCATACCATTTAACTGCATCCCATAGTTTCTGTTATTTTCTATGGAATTTGCGAAATGCAATCTTAACGGACAACCTCCGATTGTTAAATTTACTACCTTCATATCATAGTTATCTGCTTTCGCAATCTCATACAGGTATCTGGTACCATCTTCTGAAAAACTATTTCCTATTGCTAAAATCTTCATATACTCATTCTCCCTGTTTGTCTTTAACTATTGCGATACTCTCCCGGCGTTATTCCGGTATATTTTTTAAATCGTCTCATGAATACTCTGTCATCCTCATATCCAACTTGAACGCTTATTTCTTTAATTCGCATATCAGTATTTTTGAGCAATTCCTTTGCCTTTTCCATGCGCAGATTTGCCAGATAATCTGATGGTTTAATATCCATTTCGTTTTTAAACTCCACAGAAAGCGTCACGGAGCTAACCTCCAGATATTCCGCCAGCATATTCATGGTAAGTTCCGGATTGTGACAATTCTCTTTCATGTAAACAATAGCCTCTGCCACTACATCAGATATACTCACTGTCTTACCGGAATGACTATCAATAATCATATTGCACACTTCACACAATAACTCACCAAACTCCTGAATATTCATGCACTGTGACAAGGTAAATACATTATAAAAATTATCAAACTGTGCTCGGTCACCCTTCCATTCAGAAAGCAAAATGTGAATGATATCATTAGAAAAAATACGGAAGGAATACAAGGAAACTTTTTCTCGATTTAATTTGCTGCAAATATCCTTTACCGTTTTTTCCACAGCCATTTTCTCTCCGGTTCTAATTGCCTGCTTTAAACGCTGCAAATAGCTATCCGGCAACATACTCACATATTCCTTTTGAGCAACTTCGGTAAATCGAATTACTTTACTGTTGTCCAACAACAGATAGTTATCAAAAGCATTTACCGCTTCCAGATAAGCCTTGGACGCTTCCGTAAAATCACTATGATAGTCACTACATGCAACCACATAATCATTGCCTGCCTTCCTACTGATTTCCAGCATGCCCTGCATAATTTCCTCGATGGCAGCTTCTGTATCTGCATACAGTACAAACAGATTCTGGTTATTATTGATCAAGTGAATACCGTAGCCTTCCACCTCCGGCTTCTGACTGATTTCCTGTAGCATTTCTGCGTAAGTACTATTTTCATCTGCACGCTCTCTACTCCTTATCAACACCACCAGATACCAGTCATACAGCACACAAAGCCCTGCCCTTGCAGCTTCTGCCACAGCTTCTTCCTTATTTTCAAAATCTCCCCGGATAAAGTTTCGGATAAAACGGGTTTTCTTTAGAATCATACCTTCCATTTCTGTTCTCTGGTATGTGGTAAGCAACGTCTGAATACCGCTTTCAATCTTGTTTAAATCATAAAAAGAATCTTCATTCAAAAGATTATTTAACTGTTTGATTTTGCTGACAAACCCTTTGGACGCAAAAATAATGATTCCACCGGCCAACAACATACACATCAAAAGCAGCATAAAAATAGCCCACTGCTCGGTCATAACTTTATCATGATACACCTCCATGGACTGCAGCGTACCGTAGCAGATTCCGCTGTTTCCTTGCTGTGTTGTGAATAAATACTCGTTCTTTCCTATGAAAACTTCCTTCTGCAGCATCTGACTTTTTGCCTGCGCTTCTGTATATTCCGCCTCCAAAAATGATATAAGCTCTGCTTCAGGGATTCCACCTCTTCCCCTTGTAACAATGACCTTGTCATCGTAAAGCAAGAAGTCATAACGCATGCCATTTTCACCATCCGTAAGTAATGCATCATAATAGCTGCAAGGGATAAAAAAGATCAGCGAGTCCTTAAAATCCACTTTCACCGTTCTTGCAAAAACAATATATCTATCTTCCGTCAGATAACTTTGGAGCAAAGAACCACCAATCCCTTGCTCCGGCAAAAATTGTAATCTTTTCGTTTTCACCGTAGCAAACGCCAAAAAATCGGCGGTTGAAATTGCGGAAAATTCTGCCCCGAATTCCTGAAACATCCATTTACTCATGGAAGAGAATGGATGAAAAAAGTAATCGTCTTCATGATAGTGATAAAACATAAAATCAAAGAACTGACTTACCGTATTATATCCTCGCAAAGATTTTATCAATTCTTCTGCATACTCCGGCTTTTCGGTCAGACGAAACCGTGTATTCTCGTCCATCAGACCAATCTGCGATGTAATATTATCCGTAATCTGCATATCATTTTCGTGTCGATTCACAATCCCGGAAAGATACTGCTCATTTCCGGATAGGAAATCAGAATACACCGTATTTACCAAAAGTCGGTAGGAATAGATTCCCATTGCAGCTAAAATCAAAATGATAACCAAAACATAGCCCAATATAAATAATAGTACGTTGTATGATTTTAATTTATTTTTCATCTTCCACTTCTCCCAATACACGGGCAATTTTTATTGCAATTTCAAGTCCCGGAACCAGAGAAGACTTTTCAATCCATTCTTCTCTGGTATGTTCACCGTCCCCTTGATATACACCTATGCAAATTGCAGGAATCCCCAGTGATAACGGAATATTACAGTCTGTAGAAGCACTTTCGAACGCTACCGGCTCATGAATAATCCTCTCAATAATAGGCTTGCAAATATTTTTTAGCCTATCGAGTTTTTTATCATCAATATTGCTGCAGGGTCTATCTCCTATTTTTTTTACCAGAACCTGCACCTTTTCACTTCTTGCATTTTCAAAAATCTCCTCAAACTTTCGGCACATCATTTCCAGACATTCTTTATCCGTGGAACGATATTCACAAAGCATTTTTGCACTCTGCGCTATTGTATTTATAGACGTCCCTCCTATAATACTTCCTACATTATAGGTAGTAATACTTCCGGCTTTTTGGGGTATTTGCACTTTATAAATCTCAGAAATAATTTTTGAAAGTACATGTATTGCATTTTCGTTGCCAAATTTCTGAAAGGAATGACCTCCTTCTGTCAGCACTTCCACTTCATAGCGGTGGGAACCTACACATCGGTCACTTATCTTATTATATGCGCAATCAAAGGAGATAAACTGCTTGATTCTTCCTTCGAAATCCTTAAAAATCTGTCTGGTACCTTTCAAATTTCCGAGGCCTTCCTCACAAGAATTACAGACAAACAAAATTCCTTTTGGTGGTACAACTTTGTTTTCAATAAAATACTTTGCAAGCATCATAAGCACCACTACGCTTGCCGTATCATCTCCTACACCAGGGCAATGAATCTTCTTGCCATCATCTATGTAAGGAATCGACTCCGTATCCGGAAAAACCGTATCGGTATGAGCCGCAAAAACAGTAATTTCGTTACTTTCCTCACAATTTAGTGGAAAAATAACATTTATGGCATCATCAATGTATACTCCCTTTGCTCCGGCTTTTTCTAACCAATTTTTGCAGTGTTTGGCCCTTTTATACTCCATATGGGAAGGTGCCGGGATTGCACACAATTCCCGGAGTGTATCTAACATTTCCTTATACTTTTCTTTCATAGTCACTTTTATTCTATCGTTTTCATGGAGCCGAAATCTATTCCGGACAGATTGTCCACCTCAAAAATATGACGCATATTTTGCTCCTTCTTCTTCAGCTTCATATTAGAAAAGGAAATATTTTTGAAGGTTCGTTCCTCATCAAATCCAATCATAAGGATTGATGGTTTGTCTGTTTTTTCCACTTTATGAATATTCTCTTCCCCGTAAAAAATAGTATAGCCCTGACCTAAAAGGACGCAATTGTCATAGCTGATATTTTCAAGCTTCGTCAGCTCATTTGCACCCTCTCCATCATTATTGCATGTATACACGGCACTGATACGGACATTTGGCATAATACTGTCATACACATGAATATTCTTGATCAGACCGCCACGCTTTCTGGTAGTCTTGATGGTAAAGCCTACGCTGCTCATGGTCAAATCTAAATTCCATGCCACAACATCCTCGCATCCGCCTGAAAGCTCACTTCCTATAGCGATACCTCCGCCGTCGCCTTTGATATCAAATATTCTCACATGCTTTGTCGGACGATTCACCACATTTCCTTCCGGATTTCTGCCGGACTTAATGGCAATACAATTGTCACCAGTATCAAAGCTACAGTCAAATACAGTTACATTGGTAGAAGAGTCCGGATTTAACCCATCCCCATTGTGAATACCACGGGTATTGATACTGCAGCCATGTACAACCACATTGTCACAATATATAAAATGTACATTCCAATAAGGCCCTTTACCTAAATTCACATTGGAAATCACCACATTTTCCGTATTGCGCATCTCAATCAATCTTCCTCGTAGTCTTCCGTTAATTGTAGTAATGCCTCTGTCAAAAGTGGCAAGTTCTTCTTCATTTAAGCTCTCAATATAGTCCTTGGTAAACTCGATAGCACTTTCTTCCATCTTTTCCATAAGAGGAATGCCGCCACCTATGATGCTGCCTCCACGAATAGTAATATTTCTAGCGTTACATCCACCATCCGCGTCCAACTCTCCCACATTAATAAGTGATTGATAGCAAAGCATGTGAAGTCCTTCTGACCTGGATGGCACCAATGGAAGATAGTCACTTGGGTCATTACTTCCCATGAGTACTGCATCTTGTTCTAAATACAGTTCTGTACCACTACGCAAGGTCAATGCCCCTGTCAAATACCTTCCATTTGGGAAATAAACCACCCTTCCGTCTGCCTCATCTAACGCTTTTTGCAAGGCTTTTGTATTTAGAGTTTGTCCATCGCCCATTGCAAAATAAGGTGCTTTGGTGACATCGAGACGGGGACGAAATGCTGTTGTAGTAAAGACTGCTTTATCCAGAAGTACTTTTTCTCCATTCACACACAAATACAACGCTGATTCATAGCTTGATTCTTCCTTTAATTCATAAAATGACACATTTGTTTTTCTGGTTTGTACACACTGTCCATCGGAAAGAGTAATCTCATAAAAGTCTTCCTCTCCTAAAGACACTGCTCTTTCAAAATAAATGTACATTTCCTGTTCATAACAAACAGCATTTAGACCTCGTTTCATGGTAAATCCTTCCTGTTCCGTTTCTTATGATACTATTTTCTTAAAGATTTTCTTTATCATTTTCAAATTTTACTTTCTGATAAAACTATCTCTGAAAAACATCTTCATTTACAAGCATAGTCGTGATCCTAAAACCACGACTATACCCTTTTAAACTACTATAAATTTACTTGATTACAACTTGCAAGGATTACTGAAGATCCATAGCATCGATACCCTTCTGATAAATATCCACGTATTCCTTTACCTTCATGCCATCAAAAATCTTTACATATGCATCCCATTCTGCATCCGTTACACCATCTTTGATAAACTTTGTAAAATACTCACTCATGGTAGTGTTAAGATCTGTTTTAAGAAGGTTAACCATTTCGGTTTCTTCCGGTGTCAAAGTAACCAGATCCAAGTAATCATTGGAATAATCCTGAAGAACTCCTGCTTCATCCAACATAGCGTGTTTTTCATTTCTCCAAACATTTCTTGGAGCATCTGCATAATATTTGCTTTGTGTAGCAGGAGGAGCAAAGTACAGTGTATTTACATTAAGACAGTTCATAAGTGTTGGTGCCACATATTCTGCTGTGCTCCAACCTTCATACTTACCCTCATCATTGATTTTCCAGCCGCAAGTCTTTGCTTCATTAACTTCCTCACCATTATACATAGTATACTGAATCTCAGGATCAATCATATACTCAAACAGACGCATACTTGCTTCCGGATACTCATTCGTAACGGTAAGGTATGCCATAGGAGCTGCAAAGTCTAATAATCTCTCCATCTCAGCGCCTTCTTCAGGAATATAAACTTCATACTTTGCTCCTATATCATATGTCCAGTTACTAGTTGGATTAGAAGCATTGGCAAAGCCTACAACACCATTTTTTATCTTTGCTGTCATTGTATTGCCATCCTGACTGAATAATTCCGCATCAATCAGACCTTCTTCCCAAACTCCATGCAGCCACTCTACACATTCACGGAAATTGTCCATGGTAGGAATGAACTGAATTTCCTTATTATCGTCAATAAAAAGCCACGGAGCTGTGTTATAAGGAGTAAAAGCCATTCCGAACCAGGACATTGTTAAGGACAGGGAGCTTGTCGTACCGGTTACAATAGTACGAGCAGACCATGGAATTTCATCTGCCTGACCATTTCCATTCGGATCCTGAGTCTTAAATGCGCGAAGTGTGTCTAATAACTCTTCCCTGTTGGTTGGCATTGGAAGCTTCAATGCGTCCAACCATTCCTGATTAACAGCGAACATAGCACTTGTTTTACTGCCTCCGGCTTGCAAATATCCAACAGCATACTGCTGTCCGTCACTACCCACACAAGTGGCAGCTACATCATAATCTTCGAGTGCAATACGCTCTGTATAAGAAGGCAGGTACTGGTCAATGAGATCATCTAATGGGAGCAATACCTTCTGAGCTACACCATATTCCTCGATACTAACATCCATATCATGTCCAAGGATGATGTCAGGATATTCTCCGGTAGCAAGCATCAGGTTGAACTTCGTGGACCAGTCTGATTTCTTTACCACTTCCCATTCCAGATTGATGCCTGTTTCCTCCTCCATACGCTTGATGGCAGGCATTTCATCAATCTCAATTGCGTTGTAGGCATCACTGGTACCCAAGAGCACCTTCAAGGTAATCTCTTCATTCACGATTGGATAACCGGTTTCGTTGAACAGCGGTGTTTCTTCTACAACGCTTTCACTAGTTTCGGTGCTTTCCACTTTTGTGGTGCTTTCATTTTCTGTATTGGCAACTTCCTTCTGGCCACATCCTGCAAGAGAGGATACTGCCATAGCAGCTGCCAATAACAGAGCAATTTGTTTCTTCTTCATGTAAGAAACCCTCCTTAATTTTTAATAATATATTTCAACACAAATTCCTGTGCTGATTTCTGTTTTTCGTTTGACCTTAGCCCTTCAGAGATCCAATCATTACACCCTTTTCAAAGTGCTTCTGCAGCAAGATATATAAAAGAACTATCGGTACCGTAGCAATTACAATGGTACAATACTTGGCAGAGTTGGCAATACGCATAGTCTCTTCCATACTTTGCTGCGCCATTTCTTCCGTAAGCATAGCATCACCTGCCCTTGAAGATATTACTGCAAGAATCTCGCGCAAAATCGTCTGTAACGGAAGCTTATTTCTATCCTTGATATATACCAGACCATTAAAATAGTCGTTCCACGTTCCCACACCATAGTAGATGGAAAGCACTGACATAATAGTCTTACTAAGCGGCAATACTACCTTGCCAAAATACTGGAAGTGGGAAGCACCATCCAGCTTGGCTGCTTCATACAATTCATCCGGAATAGTGGTTTGAATATAGGTTCTGGCCACCATCAGATTCCACACACTGCAGGAACCCATAAAGATCAGAACCCATCGGGTATTATACCATCCCAGATTTCTTATGGTCAGGAAGCTTGGAATCAGACCACCACTGATAAACATGGTAATAACAAAATACAGGTTAATAAATTTTTTGCCCGGAAACACCTTACGTGACATAGCATATGCACACAGCAGGGTAATAACTACACTCAATACAATGTGCACAACGGTATAAAACAGTGAGTTGGCATAGCCTATCCAGATTTCCTTATTTTGAAAAACGCTTTCATATCCGATAAAGGAAATGTCCTTTGGATACAGAGTTACCTGTCCTGTGGCTACCAAATCCGGGTTGGAAATGGATGAAATCACAACCAAATATAAAGGATAAATGGTAATGAACAATACCAAAGCCCACAAAATAGCGTTAAAAATATAAAACACCTTATTGCTTGAGCTCATATCTTTAAATTTTCTTGTCTTCATTGTAAATCGTCCCCCTTCCTGTTAAAACAATCCCACATCGGATATTTTCTTTGAAATCTTGTTTGCCGTCAAAATCAGAACAAGGTTAATCACATTGGTAAATAAACCAATGGCTGAGGAATAGGAGAACTGACCACCATTCAAACCAATCTGATATGTATAGGTACCAATAATATCGGATACAGAAATATTACCTGTTGTCTGTAATACCAGTGTCTTGGTAGTATTACTGCTTAAAACCTTACCACAGTCCAAAATAAATACCATTACCGCTGTCGGAATCAAGGTTGGAATATCAATGTGCCAAATCTTCTGCCAAACGCTGGCTCCATCAATTTCCGCCGCTTCATAAAGTGCAGGATCCACACCTGCCAGACCTGCTATGTAAAGAATCGTACCATATCCGGCACCCTGCCAAATACCGGACAAGACATATATCCATCTAAACGCTTCCGCCTCAGCCATAAAGTCATAGGTACCAAGTCCCAATGCCACTCTGGCATGATTGAAAATACCGGTAGTCGGACCCAAGAAAATATACAACATACCTGCCAAAACTACGGTAGAAATAAAGTGCGGTACATAGATGGTAGTCTGAATAAATCTCTTACGCTTGTCGTTTCTTATCTGATTTAAGAAAATCGCAAGAAAAATCGGAATCGGGAAGTTGCAAACCAGATTCAAAACATTTAATACCAGAGTATTGGTAATCAGACGTTTAAAATAGTACGCATTAAAGAAAGTTTCAAAATGCTTAAAGCCTACCCACTCACTGCCCGTAATACCCTGCGTTATTTTATAATCTCTAAATGCAATCTGCACGCCATACATCGGCATATATTCTGTGATAAAGAAATAGGCCACAACCGGAAGTACCATCACATACAGCTGCCAGTTATTTTTAATCTGAACCTTTACCTTGGACCAGCTCATTTTTTTCTTTATTTCTTTTTTCTCTTTTCTCTGAACTTTCTTCAGTGTATTCATATTATCGCTCCTTTCAAGTTGTCCATATTCTCTTTCTGATATCAGATTACATGAATTTTTCATAAAATTAAATCTGCATAAAATTTTAACACCTGTCAAAATCACCGGTTTTAATGTGTTTTTCGGTTTTTATTTATTAATATCAACCGAAAAACACATAGAAATGCCCCCTTTCTCTTCAACCAGCACAGCTTCCCCTTTTTTTATCTTAAGCCATGTAATTTGAGTTCCTTCCCACGCGGCACTGACCTCATATCCGCCCCGTGCACGCAGGCCTGTAAAGGAACCATTTTCCCACTGCTTGCATATAGCCGGAAGAACCACAATTTTATCTCCATGACTCTGCAACAGCATCTCCGCAATACCTGCCACCACTCCGAAATTTCCATCAATCTGAAATGGCGGATGTACATCCATGAAATTATCGTAGATAAGCTGTGACTTCATTTTTTCTAAAAGCTCGTGACACATTTCTCCATTATGCAAGCGCGCATACAGACATATGAGCCAACTACTGCTCCACCCGGTAACGCCACCACCATGGCTCAAGCGTTTTTCCAAACTCTTTTTGCAGGCAGCCATAAGCTCAGGAGTCTGATCATTTATCATTTCTGCTGGAAACAATCCATATAAGTGAGATACATGGCGATGCCCCGGGTCTACATCCTCTACTTCCCTATACCACTCCTGCAAACATCCATCGGAAGCAATTTTAAACGGATAAAGCTTTGGATACATTTCTTTGATTTTTTCTGTTAGTTCATCCTCATGCCCCAGTATTACACTCATTTTAAGAATATTTCCAAACACATCCTTAATAATGCTCATATCCATAGTAGAGCCAACGGTAAGGCCACACTTATTTCCTCTAGAATCATAATATATATTTTCCGGTGATGTGGATGGTACCGTCACCCAATACCCGTTTTCATCTTCTGTCATCCAATCAATAAGAAACTCTGCCGCTTTTCGCGTAATAGGATAAACCTTTTCACGAAGATAATTTTTGTCCGGCTGATATAAATAATGCTCCCACAAATGTCTGACGAACCAGGCTCCTGCCATTGCCCAGAGCTTCACCGTGCCGCCATACTCCACGCTATGTGCGTTACGCCACACATCTGTATTATGGTGTGCGCAGAAGCCTCTGCTGCCATAAACCTCTCTCGCCACCTTCTCACCACTGATACTCATTTCCTCCGTCATACGAAGCATCGGTTCGTGACATTCCGGCAGATTTATCACCTCGGCCGGCCAGTAATTCATCTCCGTATTGATATTGGTGGTATAATTACCGTTCCAACGCTGTCTAAACACACCGCTCCAGATACCAAACAAGTTGGTTGGTTCACTCCCTTCCCTGGAACTTGCAATCATTAGATATCTGCCATAGTGAAATAATTTTTCTGTCATTTCAAGCTCTGCACTGCTATTATCGGAATTTTCCGACACAGTACTATTATCATTGGTATTCCCCAGTTCAAAGGTTACACGGTTGAATAAATTCTGATAATCCTTTATATGCTCTTGGTAAATCTTATCAAAGCCGGCCTCTTGCGCATTATCCAGTATTTGGGTACAATCCATTTTTTTATTTGGCTCTGTCCTAAAATCCACAAAGCTGGTGTCCACAGCAGTCAAAATCACAACCTCATCCGTATCTTCCAGCATAATGGAATTATTTACTACGGATATATCGCCATCCTTACTGAGAATTCGGACTGCCATCTCAAAGGAAATACTTTTCTCACCTTCATCGTAAAACATATATGGTGCTCTGCGATCCATATTTATCATATGGGTAGGCGCTTTTCCTCTCATGTAAATCGTGTTATCCTGCACCTCTACCTGCACATTTAAGTCACTCTCCAGCGAAAAATTCAACCGAATGCTCTTCATAGAGCTTTTTACCTTCATCACAAATACATTATGCGGATAGGATACGAACGCCTTCTTTTCATAGACAGGACACCGTTCATCCATATAACTGCTATGTCTTTTATATTTTGTGTTTATTTCTGCATTATTTAAGGAAAGGGCTCTTTCATAATATAGACATTTCCCTCCGGTTTCCAGACTTCGGATATTTAAGAAGCCTATTGGCAAATAGCATTCCGAATCCCTGCCTTTTACATGCTCCGCCGCATACCTTTGTGCTTCGTAACAGTTACCATTTTGAACCTTGTCCCGCACAACCTTTAAGGCCTCCACATTAGAAACGTAGGTCTCTTTATGTACATGTCCACTCCAGAAAGTGTCATGATTAAACTGAATGATTTCCCGTTCAGGCCCGCCATACACCATTGCGCCCAAATGACCATTCCCTAAAGGAAAAGCTTCCTCCCAAATATGCGCTGGTTTATTCAATTTTATCTCATACTGCTTCATATTTTTCTTTTCCTTTCCATTGCTATAAATCATAGTATAGCCTCGAAAGGAACACTTTTTTAGCCCCATAAAATTTTAACACCTCGTCACCTTCACACAAACCGGTAAATACTGGGATTTATAGGTAGGTCAAAAAAATAAAGCATCTGAAGTTTTTGCTTCAAACGCTTTATTTGAGTTGCTTATTTACTTAAATTTACACTACCGCTTCTATTAATACCTTATCATCTATCAGGAGTTCCTTTACACCAATCTTCTTATTCTTGTTAAAGTTGAAGCTTACCATATACCCTTTATCCACATGATAATCTTCCAAATAACCTACTAGCTGCTTTTCGCCGCGGTGATTATATTCATTGCCGTGCCAAATTTTCAATTCAATGATGTACTGCTCTCCACGGTAATCCACAATAACATCTGTACGCTTAAGCTCTCTGGTCTGTGCCTCAATATAATAATTTCCGGTTCCATTGATAATCGGTCTCAAATACAATAGAAAATATTTTCTCCCCTCTTCCTCAATAAAGGACTCGCCCTTGTCCCCATATAAATCGTTGAAGTGAACCACAAACCGCTCCAAAATACGTTTCATATTCAAATGACCATCAATGATAAACTGGCTCTTGTCACGCAAGGATGCAGCGTAGATGTCCTTACTTTGCAGCTCTGAAGTAGATAAAAAATAATTATAAAGTCTTGTTTCAAACAATCGATTTGCAATAGCCACTAACCCCTGCTTGTTCTTGATAAATCCCAACATGGCTGCATTATCTATCATTGCATTATCCGTATTATATGCAATCTGCTTTCCCGTGAACAATAATTCTTCCATCAGTATACATAGTTCGGGAGAATTTGTTAGTTTTCCACTCAAAGATTCAAATAACGTATTTTTCTCACATAAAATCAGCTTAACAGCTTCCATCAATCCGGTTCTGCTCCAAGCCCTACCTTTTGATTCAAATCCCTCCATACCATAAACCGCTTCGTCCATCAGCTTACACAACCTGGACACAAGGAATGGATAACCGGAGGTATAATCATATATTAATCCTGCAATCTCATATACATCCATACCAGTCCGATAATCGTCTTCGTACTCCTGAAGCATTTCAGCAATTTCATCTTTGCCAAAACTCATATCTACGTTAAAATCAGCTGCTATGTTCCAAGGACTATTCACCTTATGGTCTTCATCAGGACGCAGCTTTCGTCGCAGATTCTTGATATCGTAAACTCCCGCCAAAATAACAGACTGAAATGTCGACTGTACATCACGGTCAATATAATAAGCGCGAAGCTGAGCAAGAAAATCCAAAAACACCTGATTATTGGTAGCACTGTCCACTTCGTCGATTAAAAGGACAATAGGTTTATTAGAAGAATCACAAATCACAGTTAAATGCTCAAATAGCTCCGGCAATTCAAATATTTCATCCTTTTTTTCTGCACAATCAGACATTTGCTCCATTGCAGCCTCTAATTTCTTGTTAGCTGATAATTTATTATTTTTCAGACTTCTCAAAAATATATTTGCAAAAGATACGCAAAAAGATTCTTCTTTTGCAAATTTAGAATTACTGATTGTCTGAAAATCCATTGCCACAACATAATAATCACTCTGCAAATATCGGCCAAGTGCACGAAGTATCGTAGTCTTGCCGTACTGTCTCGCACGATTAATCGTAAAATAAGCCCCATCATCCACCATTTTTCTGATGGCCGCAAGTCTCGTATCAAGCTTAACCATATAATGCAGCTTTGGCTTACAATCTGCCGTCACGTTAAAAACCTTTGCCATTCTCAAACGCTCCCTTCCGGAGTTTCACAAATCCAATAAAAATGTAGTAACAAATCATATTCTTATATGATATGTTACCATAATTATTTTTTTTTAGCAAGTATCGCTCTTTACCATAATTTCAAGTTACTCTATGGCGATTTACACAAATATGTCTTTTTTTATATATTCCCATTCCTTTTGCACTTCCCTATAATGTTTGTAACAAACAATTTATCACGAGGTGAACTATGTATAACTCCCCCAATAATTATGTATTTACATCCTGTTCCGGCAGCACCTTTCCTATCAAAGAAGGCGATACCATTTTAACAACCGTATCCCTGTCTCATCCGTGGCGTTTCAAAAGAAAAGACGGTGCCTGGGTAGAACAGACACCGGAACTTATTTCCTGCAAAGAATCTACTGCTGGTGACATCAAAGCAACCTGCTACCGGTATAAAGCTGCTGATCACAGCATTTCCGGCATCAGGATTTGTATAGAAGCCGGTGACCACGCCTGCTTCTTTGTGGATCAACTTACCACTGATGAAAATTTATGTGTATATACTGATTTCTGTCTGAACAATGCAGCAGGCGATACCTGGTGCAATATTGCTGACAAGAACAAATTAGTTGCGCGTGCTTCTCTTAGCGGAATGAAGCATTTTTATCTGCAGG
>SVFL01000046.1 GCA_015056885.1 Lachnospiraceae bacterium | reverse complement strand
CCATTGTCTTACATTTACATCCTTATAGAAAAGGTTATTGCTGATTGATTATACGCGGGACAGATACTCACCTGTTCTGGTATCAATCTTAATCTTGTCGCCCTGCTCTACGAACAAAGGAACATAAACAAGTGCGCCGGTCTCAACTGTTGCGGGCTTGGTAGCACCGGTAGCGGTATCACCCTTGAAGCCGGGCTCGGTCTCAGTGATGTCAAGCTCAACAAACAAAGGAGGCTCTACGGAGAATACACTTCCGTTGTGAGAGCAAACCTTACACATCTCGTTCTCTTTTACAAACTTAAGAGCATCGCCAACGGTATCACCGTTCAAAGCAACCTGATCATAAGTTTCGGTATCCATGAAGTAGAACAAGTCTCCATCAGCATACAGATACTGCATATCTTTTCTATCAATACGCGCCTGAGGGCATTTCTCGGTAGGACGGAAAGTCTTCTCGACAACACCGCCATTCTTTACATTTTTCAGCTTTGTACGAACAAAAGCTGCGCCCTTTCCGGGTTTTACGTGCTGGAATTCAATAATCTGGTAAACATTACCATCAAACTCAATGGTAATACCATTTCTGAAATCGCCTGCAGAAATCATAATATGTTCCTCCTAAATTTTCACGATATAATTCTCTAACATTTTAATATAAAAAGTGCCCTATTTCAACTGTTTTTTTTAGAAAATTGGGAAAAGTTGTTTTTTAAGCCCTTTTTTCGTTCAAAATATAGTCTATTGCCTGCAGATATCCGTCCAGACCCTGACCATAAATCTGGTGATCACAGGCCTCTTTTGTCACGGAAATCTTACGAAACTCTTCTCTCTTGGTAATATCTGAAATATGAATCTCTACCTTGGGCACCACAATACTTGCTAAAGCATCCCTGATTGCATAACTGTAATGAGTATAAGCCCCCGGATTGATTACAATGCCTTGGGTACCATCAAAATAAGCTTCCTGAATCCGATCAATGATTGCACCTTCATGATTAGACTGGAAAATCGTAATATCGCAGTTACTCTCACGGCCTTTCCTGGTAATCATATCACACAGATACTGATAATCCTGATTACCGTACACACTCTTCTCCCGAATCCCAAGAAAATTCAAATTCGGTCCGTTAATTACCAAAAGCTTCATCTTTTTCTCCTCTGTATGTGCATTCGGCTTCTTTAAGCCATCGCTTATTTGCTCAAGAATATCTTCCATCTGCAAATTATCCACATCAATAATCAAATCAGCACAATCTTCATATGCCTCTTTGCGGGCAGTCAGAAGTTCTTCGATTCGCTCCAAAGGATTTTCGCACTGGAGAAGCGGTCTTGAGGTATCATGCTTCAATCGTTGATAAATTGTCTCGGCCTTTGCCCGAAGATATATCACTGTACCACACTTTTTCAAAAGTGTCCGATTCTCCTCCCTCACAGGTGTACCGCCGCCCACAGAAACAATCCGTCGATATTCACGATTTGCAATGAATTCCAAAAGCTTCGTCTCCATATCCCGGAAAGCACCTTCTCCATCCGTTGCAAAAATATCGCTGATAGAACGTCCCTCCTTGGATTCAATCATTTTATCGGTATCCTCCACCGGCATACGCAGGCGATAGGAAAGACGCAAACCAACCGAGGTCTTACCGCTTCCCATAAAACCAATCAAAACAATATTTTTCCCTTTGTTCTTCATACCCTTCTCCCTCATATCGTTTATTTACCGGCAGCCTGCATGGCTTCATATGCAATCTGAGCCAATTCATCAGAAACATTCGTGCCTGTCCAATATTCATAGGCAATAACACCTTGATATAAAAGCATTTTGGCTCCATTATAAGCCTTACCTCCTGCCGCTTTAACCAATTGCATAAAACGAGTCTCAGAAGGATTAAATATCAAATCATATCCTGTATGAACTTTCTCATAAAAAGCTTCATCCGTAATAACTACATCCTTATCATTCGGATGCATTCCCACACTGGTAGCCTGAATCACAAGATACTTTTCTCCCTCAGGAAGCTTCCTATAATCTTCATTTGCCATACCAAATGCCAGTTTTTTCCCGACAAAAGCATTCACTTCATCTGCAATCTTCTGCGCTTTTTCCACTGTACGATTCAGAAGAATAATTTCTGTAGCTCCCTTATCTGCCAAAAGAACTGCCACTGCTCTTGCAACTCCACCGGCTCCAAGAATCAGTACCTTTTCTCCTTCTATCTGCACACCATCGGAACACATCGCTCTGTAAAGTCCGGGCATATCCGTGTTATATCCCTTAAAACCGCCATCTACGCGCACCAAAGTATTTACAGCACCAATTTTTTCTGCCAAAGGATCAATATCCTTCAAATAAGGAATCACATCGCTCTTATAAGGCACCGTCACGTTGGTTCCCAGTAAATTTAATGCATATGCACCTTTCACAGCAGCCTCTAAAGCTCCTTCTGCAACCTTAAGCGGCACATAACAAAGTTCTTGTTCCATATGCTCTGCAAGTGTATTATGGAGCACAGGCGACAGCGTATGTTCCACCGGATTGCCTATCAATCCACATGTTCTGGTATGTCCGCTTATTTCCCGCATTTTGAAACTCCTTCCTTATGATACGAGTTTAACACAACTTTCTCAAGGCGACGCTTCAATACAATCTGAATTTCCTCCTTGGGATGAATGGGTTTTACCAAAAAATTACGAATTCCCATGCGCTTGGCTCCCCAGACATCCGTAAAAAGCTGATCACCCACAAAAATCGTATCGGACACCGTTGTTCCCATACGTTTCATCGCTTTTTCATAGCCATTTTTTGCCGGTTTCCCACCCTTATAAATATAAGGGCTCTTCACCGCATCTGCAAAACTTTTCACACGCGGCTCCTTATTATTGGACAAAAGCATAGTGGCCATCCCAAGCTTTTTAAGCTTCTCAAAGAAAGCCACTGCTTCATCCGTGGCCGGTGCCCCGTGGGGCACCAGCGTATTATCAATATCAAAAATCACGCCCCGATATCCGGCTTTGTACAGTGCTTCAAAATTAATTGAATAAACACTTTCCACCTCACAGTCGGGATAAAATTTCTCAAGCATTTTTCTTACCTTCCGGTTTATTATTCTGGCTTAGCTCTGCCAAAGACCACTCTCTGAAATTGCTCTGTAATAAGTCGCCAAAGGAATCATACTCTGGGCAAATCCCTTACTGCTGGCAGTTCCTACTACTACCGCATCATTCACAATCTTTTTGCCGCCCACTGCACCGGGATTTGGTGAGTGAATTGCCTTTTTAAAGGTTTCAATGCCGGGTTTCAAATACTTTTCATCCCCGGACAATTCGTATGCAATGGCAAGGGCCTCCAATAACAACAAATTATTACCCAAACGATTTAAGCTGGGGAGTTCCTTATAATAAAAGCAACCCAATTTCTCCATATAACAGTTTTCGATTAAGTCATCCACCGCACGAAGCATCATTGCTTTAAGCTCCGGATTCGGAAACTCTCTATAGTAACGCATTACGCTGCCCACAGCAATGGATATCATAAATCCTACACGAACCAATGTATTGTCCGTATAAGGTGCCAGCCAGTATCCGTACTGTTCTTCCCAAACTTTAAAATCATTGAGAATCGGGCCGCACTTAACCAGCCACTTTTCATCTCTTGTCTCCACATAAAGTGCCGTCAAAGTACGTAGTGCCCAACCGGTCTCTCTAGCATTCGCCTCTCCTACTTTAGCATAAAGCGGTGTATTAAGCAACCTCAACACATTATCTCCAATGCCAAGAGCCGTCTCCAACCCTCTTTCATCACCGGTAAAATGATAATAATCCAAAAGCCCCTCTACCCATTCATGGGAACAAACCATCACTCCGTTTTTGCAATGACCACCTGTGTGCTCCCACTGACCGCCAACATAAAGCGGATTCGTATGGTAATGACACACATCCACGTCCATCCAATGGCTACAGGAGGCAATATTATAATCCAAAAATCTCCGAATACCGGTTCTCACATATAAAAGTGCACAGGCATGAGGATAATCATACTCATTATTGCACCAAACCAAATCACCGCCTCCTCGGCCCTGAGCAGTGTATCCGCTATCATAGGAATCTCCAAAGTTAAGCATTCCGTAGGCACGACAATGTCCATCGCCCCTGCCCACCAGACTCTGCTCCACATCAATATCAAGCTTATCCGCAAAAACATCCAGCCACACACCGGAATCCTTATGTACCTCAGGTGCCAGATATGGTCTGTCCGGCATCTGATAAATCAAACTTCTGTCTTCAATATCTACAAAATCTTCTTCAGCAGTATGAAAATGCAATAAAAACTTCTGCTCTCTGGACATTCCCATCTGCATCTCAACCCGATCAACGCCCTCAGGAACCAACATCACAGCAAGTCCACCGGCTTCTGCCTGCACGGCCTTGGGGTAATTTTGCTGTGCCTGAAATACGGTGGCACACACACCACACTCACTGTCTGTACAGTCTGCCATAAACGTGCCATACATAACCTCAGCAAAATGTTCATTTGCTTCCTTTAGAAGCCACTTTGCATCCACAGTCTTGCTTACGGCCGCTCCGTCTCTTCCAAGATAAAAATCCGTCTTATAATTGGAACTGCCCACACAAGTGCGCACATTATTTACGTCAACAAAACCTTCAGCCTGTTTTAATTCACCAATACTTCTGGCATGATATATCGGCCCATCACCAAACTCCGGTTCATCCAATACATCACCGCATCCTGTGGAATCCAATTTTCCGGACACCACCATAGGTGCAATACCTTCCATCTGTACCGCATCAGGCGTTCTAAGCAGTCTGAACACCAACGATGCCACATGAAGAGGATTATCCGTAGTATTAATAATTCGATAGGAAACCTCCACCCAAGGCTTGCCTGCCCATGCTGTAAGCTTCAATTCAAAATCCACATGAACCTCACCGGCCACATTGCTGCCCTTGGTCTTAAGAATCGCACAAACCGGTCCCTGCTCCACAACCTGCCATTTACCTAAACGCACCTCATAGCTACGCCCCTCTCCATCCTGCAAAAGAGGACCGACAAACTGTTTCTTATCATAACTGCGTCCATGGGCATGCAGTTGCTCAAAAATATGACTTCCGTTGTTACTTACCACAAAAGAAAATGCCTGTCCATCTTCTCCACAGCCGGTATTCACCAAGATTCCATCCCCTTTAGCAGTTACTTCCACCTTAGACGAATTTATCTTCTCTTTCCCTGCACCATTCTCTCCATGCAAATCACATTGAAGCACAGCACCCTTATTGCCCGGCAAATCTGCCAGAAAACGCACAAACAAAAATCGTACAGTCCCATCCTTATGTCTGGAGGTCACCTTCGTCTGCACCGGCAATGACTTTTCACCCTGATAAACAGCAACTTTATTTATGTCTGCAAGTTCTCCCTCTTTCACCGGAATTCCGATGTAGCAGGGCTCCTGAATTCTGTCATAACGATATAGTTTGTCAAAAAAAATGTCTACCATACAAGCACCTCCGTTGTTTTCTTTAAGATAAGCCTATACTAGCACAAATTTTCTGTAATAACTACAATTTACTTGGGTGTTATCGAGCAAAAGTACTGTTTTTATGCTCTAAACCAACCGTTCCTTAATGGTTAATGATTGTCATATTTCTTATTTGCTCTCGCCTGTAAAATTAATGACAGAAATACCGGCACCAAATCATCCAACGTACCCACAACAGGCAACGCGTCCGGCAGTAAATCTGCCGGAAACAGCAAATAAACAACAGCAACCCATACCATCGGATTTTTTAATACCTTTTTTAATGTCTCCATATGTATCCCTTTATTTTTCCTTTCGCAAAAGAGCCACAACCTCTACTCCCGTAGTCCAAGGAAACTGATCAACCGCAACCGCCTTCTCAACTACATATCCGTTTCCTAAAAAGACCTCAAGATCTCTCACCAGGCTGGTAGGCTTACAGGAAATATAGACAATTCGCTCCACACCATAAGAAATAATTTTAGGCAATGCCTTAGGATGAATTCCGTCTCTGGGCGGATCCAAAATAATCATGTCCGGTTTTTCCAAAACCTCATCCAATACTTTAAGCACATCTCCGGCAATAAACTCGCAATTTGTTAAACCATTCTCAGCAGCGCTCTTTTTCGCCGCCTCCACAGCCTCCTCCACAATCTCAACGCCGATTACCTTGCCCGCAGCAGGCGCCATCAACTGCGCTATGGTACCTGTACCGGTGTAAAGATCAAACACGGTTTTATTCTCTCCGCCAAGCTCACCCACATAGGAACGCGCCGTTTCATAAAGCACCTCCGCACTATGGGAATTAGTCTGGAAAAAGGAAAATGTTGAAATTTTAAAACGAAGTCCCAAAAGCTCTTCATAAAAATAATCTTGTCCATAGAGAATGTCCGTCCTGTCGCTCTGTACCACATCCGCCACAGAATCATTCACAATATGCAAAATTCCGGCAAATTTACCCTCAAGCTGTCCGGACTTCTCAAGTCCTAAAAGAGCCTGCAAAAATCCATCCACCAACTCCTGCTCGGTAATATGCTCTCCTTCTTTCCCTTCCTGAGGGTCCTGTGAACTTGTCACCAACGCCACCAGAATCTCTCCTGTCTTGGAAGCCTTCCTCACCAAAAGATGTCTTAAATATCCCACATGACTTAATCTGTGAAAAAATCCCACACTAAGAGCTGCAAAATATTCTCTCACCGTCTTCAGAATCAGACGATAATCTTCATCTACAATACGACAGTCTGCAACCGTAACTAAATCATAAAAACTGCCTCTCTTATGCATTCCCAATGCCAAGGGACCATCCTTGTACTCGTCGCCAAAAGAAAACTCCATTTTATTGCGATACTCATACTCCTTAGGACTTCCCTTAATACCCTCAAAAATCCATTCTCCTTGTTTGCCTGTAAGAACTCCGTCCAACAGACGCTTTACCTGCGCCTCCTTCACCTTCAGCTGTTCTTCATAGGTAAGAGACAAATATGTACACCCTCCGCACAAGCCAAAATGGGAACACGGATGTCCGGTTTCCAAAGGTGACTGTTCCACCACCTCCAGAAGCCTTCCTTCCGCCTTCCCTTTACGCACTTTACTTACAGAGAAACGAATCTTCTGACCGGGCAGGCACATCTTTACTACAGCTGTTTCCTCCCCAACACGCACAATTCCTTTTCCCGGAAAGTCCACACGCTCTACAATGCCTTCATATACCTGTCCTTTTTTCATCTGTTTAGTTCACTCCCTCATCCTCGAAGAAATCGTCATCATCATCGAAATCATCTTCGAACTCGTCGTCAAAATCCTCAAGATAATCGGGATGGAAATAACGATATACTGCATATCCGATAGCAGCCGCAGCTACTACAAAACCAATAATAGCAAGCACCCAAACAATTGTATTTGTTTTCTTGTTTTCTTCTTCCTTCTTATTCAAAAGATCATTGAGTTTAAACTCATTTGCAAGCTCCAATGCTTTTCCTAATCTTTCCATATCATGATACCTTCCTTTCAAAAGAATTCGGTCTTCTTATAGCATAACACATTTTTATCCAAATTACTACACTCTTTTTAATTTTGCAAAAGATGCATACATAATCTTTTGGCCTACTGCATCAAATGCTACAGTAACCTTATAATCTCGAGGTTCCTTCACAATATTAACAACCGTTCCTTCGCCATACTTCACATGTCTGACTCTGTCGCCCTCCCCATACTCCAAATCTGCCGGGGCACTATTCTGCAATCCCTTCTGAATTCCGGCAATCTGATTCAAATCGCCTATCCCCCTTGCAATATATGGTTTATCTGCTCCAGCCGTTCTCTTCGGTTTTACAATTGCCTTCGGTCTTCCAAAACCTGCCACATTTCCTATATCAGAATTGCCAAATCCACCACCAAAACTTGCCGGCAAATCCAATCCCAACCTATCATAAACCTCCGATGCACGCTTGGTCCCGGGAATGGTATTATCCATGAGATTAGAGGGAATCTCACGCACAAATCGACTAACCGGATTATACTGTGTCTCGCCTCTAAGCATACGCATTCTGGCATAAGTAATTGTCAAATCTTCCCTCGCTCTTGTGATACCTACATAAGCGAGTCTGCGTTCCTCCTCTATATCCTCTCTGTCATCAGTCTTGATGCTCATATAGCTGGGGAACAAACCATCCTCAAGCCCCGGCAAATACACATAAGGGAACTCCAATCCCTTAGCCGAATGTAATGTCATAAGCACCACGCGGTTATCTCCATCCTCCAGATTATCGATATCCGCCACCAAAGCAATCTCTTCCAAAAACTCCGAAAGATTAATTTCATCATGAGTCTCCTCATAATTAACAGCCTTGGTAATAAGCTCATCCAGATTGGCCAGCCTGTCCTCTGCCGACTCATCATCCTGACTACGCAGATACTCCGCATAATCCGTATGTTCTATAATTGCCTGAATCAATCCTGAAATTCCATAGGACTCCCTGCCGCTTCGAAGCACCTGTATCAGATTCACAAATCCATTTATCTTAGCAGCTGCTCTTCCCAGCCCCAAGTCCTCTGCCTGACAGGCAGCATCATACATACTAATATCATGCATCTCGGCATAATCGGCCAGTTTCTCCACCGTCGTGGCACCGATACTTCTCTTTGGCACATTAATAATACGACGAAGAGCCACATCGTCTTTACCATTATCAATCGTTTTCAAATAAGCAAGAATATCTTTTATTTCTGCACGTGAATAGAAGTTTACACCACCAACCACACTATATGGAATACCTTCCACTACCATGCGTTCCTCCAAAAGCCGGGCTTGTGCATTGGTTCGATACAATACAGCAAATTCTTTATATTCCGCCTCGCCCGCCTTCACCTTATGTCGGATATCATCTGCGATATACTCAGCCTCCTCATAAGCATTGTCAAACTGACGCAGATGAATACGGTTTCCAGCCCCCTTATCCGTCCACAACGCCTTTTCTTTACGTCCTATATTGTTAGCAATCACTGCATTTGCCGCATCCAAAATAGTCTGTGTGGATCGATAATTACGTTCAAGCTTAATCACCCTTGCTTCCGGATAATGCAGTTCAAAATCCAATATATTACGGATATTAGCACCCCTAAACCGGTAAATGGACTGATCATCATCACCTACCACGCACAGATTACGGTATTTATCCGCCAAAAGACGTACCAGTTCAAACTGAGCCAGATTCGTGTCCTGATACTCATCCACCATGATATAACGAAAACGCTCCTGATAATACTCCAAAACCTCCGGACAACTCTTAAAAAGTTCTACTGTCTTGCAGATAATATCATCAAAATCCAGTGCATTGCTCTTTTTCAAAGTCTGCTGATACTCTCTATAGACCTTGCCAATAATCTGCTTATGATAATCTCCCGCAGCCTTTACTTCATATTCCCTCACATCCACCAAATCATCCTTGGCCGAAGAAATAGCACCCAAAAGACTACGTTCCTTATACATTTTGGTATCAATATTCAGACGCTTACATACACCCTTCATCACTGTTTTCTGGTCATCTGTATCATAGATGGTAAAAGAGGTATCATATCCAATCCGGTCAATATGTCTGCGCAAGATGCGCACACAGGTAGAATGGAATGTGCTGACCCAAATCTGGTCTGCTCCAAATCCCACAATCTGATCTACTCTTTCCCTCATCTCACCAGCCGCCTTATTGGTGAAGGTAATTGCTAAAATATTCCAGGGATTCACCCCCATCTCATCAATAAGATAAGCAATTCTATGGGTCAGGGTTCTGGTTTTACCGCTTCCTGCACCCGCCAACAAAAGCAGAGGCCCGTCCACATGACAGACCGCCTCCTTTTGCTCTGTATTCAAAGTATCATAAATACTCATTCGCTATCCATACTCCTTGCCGTAGCATTAAAATCTTTTAAAAAAACGCGGAACTCCGGAATACTCATCGGTTTGGCATAGTAATAGCCTTGTACCAAATCGCAGTCCGCCATACGCATCCACTTCAGCTGCTCTTCTGTTTCTACTCCCTCTGCGATAACAGTAAAGCCCAAACGTTTTAACATCTTTGTCAGGTACTGAATAACCGTAAGGCCTCTCTCATCCTTATTGGCATTGTTCAAGAACATCCTGTCCAACTTAACTGTGTCCGCAGATACTTTTGCCAAAATATTTAAGGAAGAATATCCGCTTCCGAAATCATCCACCGACACCTCAACGCCTTGCTCCCGCAGCTTGCGCATATTATTGTCAACCTTACTCAAATCTGCCATATACATGGACTCTGTCACTTCTGCCTCAATCAGTTCGTGCGAGACATTATGAGCATCCAGCCTTTCTAATACATGAGGCACAAAATCTTCAAATTCATTATTTCTTCTGGAGAAATTCACAGACACAGGCACCACTTCCTCACCATCGTCAGCAGCTGCTTCCAGATATTCCAACACCTGTTCCAATACCGCAAAATCAATCTTGGTAATATAGCCATTCTGTTCTGCAATATTGATAAACTGATCCGGCATCACCCGTGTACCATCTTGGCGAATCCAACGTACCAGTGCTTCCGCCCCCTCTATCTTACCACTCTTCAAGCTTACCTTCGGTTGTAAGTATGCATGAAACTCCTTATTTTTCAAACCTTTCAATATATTCGAATTAATCATACGAACATTTTCAAGTTCCTGTCTTAAATCCTCCGTATATATGCGGACCATTGTCTCTGCAGTTTGCTCTTTGCATTTTTTACGGGCCTCATTTGCATTATCAATCATAGCTGCAACACTGCTATCCTGTTCACACACCTCATAAATGCCGGTTGCCAACACCAGATTTGTCAATGGATACTCCTTGTTACATTCCTCTGTAAAAGATGTAGCAAGCTGCTTGTAATCCGACACAAGCTCTTCAAACTCCCATCCCCGAACAAATCCGGCAAAATTATCAGAACTCAGACGCGAAAACAGACTATCCATACCATACCGCTCTTTCAATGTTTTCGCAAAACGTTTGAGTATGTTGTCACCCATTTCATATCCGTACACTTCATTATAATACTGAAATCCCGAAAAATCCGCATAAATACAAGCAAGTTTACCTACACCACTTCGCTCAATGTATTCACTCACTTCCATTATCAGTTTATTATATACAGCAAGTTCCGTAAGACTGTCATAGTTGAGTTTTCTATCCCATGCTTTTTGAATTTCCTCTTCCTTTTTCAGCATGCGCAATTTGTAAAAAATCTGATTGGCAATTCGCACCAATGTACTGCGAATAGAATCCCAATCCCGAGAAATCTTCCTGTCTGTAAACACTATGCTTCCTGTAAAATCACGAACAGATGAGGACAACACCACAAGCGCAGCACGGGAATCCCCCATCTGCGCTTTTTCATAATCATTCTTTGTACATGCAATACTTCCGTCCGGACGCGCAAGATGCATCAGTCTTTTCCAGTCATACACACCGGATTCACACATTTTCTCAGCAAAGTCATGCTTGTCCACAGCACTCCACTGATAAAGAATATCAATTTTGTCTCCGTCATGTTCCACATACACGAAATCATCTAATTCAAAGAAATCACTTGTTCTTTCACTGATTAACTTTAAAGCAGATACAATATCAGGGACACTTTCCAAAATTTCCATGCAAAAAAGCACTAGCGCATCCATATCCGCTTCCGCCGTCTTATGTAACTTTGCTTCACCAGCCATAATAACCTCAATCTAATTTATGCTTTATACTTCTTTCACAGAACTAAATCCCCATGTCTTGATATTAAATTCAACCACGGGTGTATCACAATACCGGCAGACCTTTGCTCCAAGACTCTCCAAAGGAGCTCCGCAGTTGGGACAATTCAATCCAAGACCTGACTCTCCAATATTTTCAACAGTCTCTCTATCCTGAATATAAACAAGCTCTATATTGTATTTGGACTGGGTCTTCAAATCATCTCGTCCTTCTACAATCTTGCCGGCTTTCTCCACAAAATGCAGGTACTCGACCGAAGTCTGAAAAACAACACTACAACGTCCTGCAGTTTTTCTGTACTGATAAATCTCCGTCTGATGAACATTAATTCTCTGATAATTTTCCTTTACACCTCTGTCACGATTCATATTGATGCGCATGGAAAGTTCAGCCTTCAATTCATCCATACCTTCCGTGAGAAGTGTCGCATTCGCTTCATCAATACTACGCAGATAAGACACAAGCACATTTTCCACACGACTCTTCATCTCGTCCAAATGAAACTCCGGAAAATCTCTCATAATCTGCGGCAGATACAGATGAGTCGCACCGGACACCGACTTAGGAACCTGGCTTCCTTCCATCTCCACTCGTTTCATACCTTCCAAAGGATTTTCCGTACCAAACAGAGCATTGGAATAACTTTTCACTGTATTTGTAACTTCTTTTGCCTTTCTGTATGCCATAAACCCAATGACCGAAATCGTCAGGATAATTGCCAACACCAAAATCAAAATAATAATCAATAATACTTTGCCCATTTATCTGACCGTTCCCTTATCTTCCTTAATGCCAATCGGGCAGGCAGGATTATCCCTGCCTGCCAACCGGCACTTTATATTAATTTAACCTATTACTGTATGTCGTTCTCGTCGAACTTGTCACCGCACTCAGGACAGAACTTAGGAGGATTTGCAGGATCCTCGGGCTCCCATCCGCACTGGTCACACTTATAAAGAGGTGCACCCTCAGGCTTCTTACTACCACACTCAGGACAGAACTTACCCTGATTTACAGCACCACATGTACAGGTCCAGCCTGCGTCATCAGGTTTCTTCGCACCACACTCAGAACAGAACTTGCTTCTGTTATCCGCATGTCCGCATCCGCAGGTCCAACCAAGAACCGCTGCACCCATAGGCTGCATCTGAGGATTCTGCTGAGGCTGCATACCCATCTGGGGTTGCTGCCCCATCATCTGTTGTCCCATTCCCTGCTGCGCATTCTGCTGACCCATCTGGAACAACTGTGCAGTATTCATACCGCCCATCATATTAGCAGCATTCATACCCATAAGACCCATCATAGCTCCGGTTCCCTCATTTGCTGCAGCCAGCTTAAGAGCCTCAGCCTGAGCAGTTGCAAGCTGAGCGCCTGCCATAGAAGGATCGGTAAATACCTTTGTCTTCTGCAGCTCATTGAGAGTAGCACGATCCTCTTCGGGAATGGAAGGAGGATTCATAGTCATACTTACAACCTGAATACCACGAAGGTTGGTCCACTTCTCGGAAAGTTCTACATTCAGGAAGTTTACCAAATCGTCCACATGTCCGGGAATACCGCTGGGACGCACACCCATCTCACTGATCTTAGCAAGGGAGGGCTGAAGCGCTGTAATCAACTCTGCCTTCATCATGCTGGTAAGCTCAGAACGTCTAAACTCCTCTTTCTTATTACCGGAAACATTTTTGTAGAACAACAGCGGATCTACAAGCTTGTAGGAATACTCACCATTACAACGAAGTACAGTATCCATATCAAATCCGGTGTTCTTGTCAAAAATACGGAAAGGAATCGGATTGGATGTACCATACAGATTACCCTTAATCTCTTTAATATTAAAGAAGTAAACTCTCTGATCACGCATAAGGTCACCACCACCAGTACCACGTGTCCACATAGCCTTAAAAGAATTTACCACACTGTTGCCCAGATTACCGGTAAACAAACCATTAAAAATACTGGGTTCGGAAGACGCATCATACTTGAATGCACCGGGCGTTGCACAGAACTCAACAATTCCTCCCTGATCCACAATAATCATCGCCTGACCTTCATTCACTGCGATAATGGAACCATCAGAAATAATCTGATCATTTCCTTTATTCTGGTTCTTGGTGCTCTTCTGCCCCTTAACCATTAATATCTCATCAGAAAGTGAATCACAGTAGAAATACTCTGCATACTGGTCAGCAATCACACTGCCAATCGCTTCTTTAGCAACTTGAATCAATCCCATTTTGCTTATCCTCCATTATTATTAATTTAAGAAAACCAATTTCCCTTCTATTTTACCAAATTATTACGATTCGCTCAACTGTTTTCACAATAATCTTTACAAATCTTCCAAATTCGACTAAACTAGAAAGAAAGAAGATTTTTTTATAAGAAAAATCTTTCTTGGTTCCTCTAAATAGTATATTAACACAAAGGAAGACATTTGACATGGGTAAAAAAGCTACAAAAGCAGCCGATAACATGTATTATCTCGCACGTTGCGAGGCCGCAGAGGGCAATTTCGACCAAAATAGCGATACCACGCCTCTCCCCGAGGACATCCGGGCCGCCTTAAGCAGTCGTGAAAAAGCAGCCGAACTTCTGGGCATTGACCGCACCAGACTGGCCAGAATCGAGTTGGATACCATCGCGCCTTATCCCGAGGAAGTAAAAATCATGTCAGAGGTATACAATACCCCTGAACTTTGCAATGCTTACTGCGCAAGAGAATGCCCCATCGGCAAGGGCAACGTCCGCGAAGTTGTCATTGATGATTTTGACCGTCTTGCATTAAAGGCACTGGGTTCACTCAAAGATATTGATACTTTGCGCGCCTCTCTTATCTCTATTTCCGAGGACGGCATCATCGATCCCAGCGAGTTAGATACCTTCAACGAGATTTTGGAATCCTTAGAGAAAATCAGCACTAACGCCAAGGCTTTACAGTTATGGGCAATGAAAAATATACATATTGCACCGGATTCTGAATAGTTACGTCAATTACGAAAAAGGCGACAGTCCCCCAACAAGTGGACTGCCGCCTTTTTACCACCCGATTTTTACTGCTTTATTTCGCAGCCTCTATAGCAAACTCTGTATTCACCAACTCCTCATAAGGGACTTTCGCCTCCTGCACATCAAATTCCATCAAAATATTCTGAAGCAAGTCAAAACTTTCCTCCTCGAATACAAGATTTTCTTTCCAAGTCCCCTGTGTATGATATCTCTCCACAATCTTGGTGAGTGTATCCAAATCCGTCTCAGCAAACTGAGGTGCGATAACTTTTGCAATCTCCTCAGGGGTATGGGAATCCACGTAATCCATTCCCTTCTGAAGCGCATTCGTAAATGCCTGCACAGTCTTTGGATGGTTCTCAATATAACTCTTCTTAGCAGAAAAAGAGGTGTAAGGCACATATCCGGAATCCTCACCCAAAGATGCCACCACGTAACCGTCTCCCTTCTGCTCTAACATGGTTGCATGGGGCTCAAACTCTACCGTATAATCTCCCTGACCACCGGAAAAAGCTGCCGCCGTAGAACCAAAATCAATGCTCTGGTCAATGCGTACATCTGTCGCAGGATCAATATTATTTTTGAGCAATATATACTCAAACACCATCTCCGGCATACCACCGGCTCTGCCCCCAAGCACATCCTTATCCTTCAACATATCCCATGTAAAATCATCAACGGGCTCTCTGGATACCAAAAAATTTCCTGCCCTCTGGGTCAATTGGGCAAAATTCACTACATAATCCTCTGTTCCGCCTGCATAGGTATAAACACTACTCTCGCACCCCATGAATCCAATATCTGCCTCATCTGTCAGAACCGCTGTCATTGTCTTATCCGCACCAAATCCGGTAACCAGTTCCAAATCAATTCCTTCCTCAGCAAAATATCCCTCTTCAATAGCCACATACATTGGCGCATAGAAAACAGAATGCGCAACCTCATTCAATACCACCTTGGTCATCTCACCGGAACTTGCCTTGCCATTCTTATCTTCTGCGTTACCGCAACCCGCGAATACCAACACAGGCAACACTCCCGCGAGCAATAACGCAAAAAGTTTTTTGATTTTTTTCACTATTATAATCCTCCACAGAATTTTTCTGTCTTCGGATTATGTTATGAACAACAAAAAGAAAGGTGCCTGTATCGAATCATATCTCTACAGACACCTTCTATTCATCATACTATTACAGATTTGCCTTAATCTTCTCAATCATTTCAGCATACTCTGCATCGCTCAAATATGTCTTACCGGGATTCATCTGGAAAATGCCACCCCATTCATCCTGTCCCTCATACTTGGGTACCAGATGGAAGTGCAAATGACAACCGGTATCACCATAAGCACCGTAATTAAGCTTATCGGGATGGAAAGCGGCATGAATTGCCTTTGCTGCACGATTCACATCAGCAAAGAATTTGTTACGCTCCTCATCACTGATATCTACAATCTCACTCACATGATCCTTATAAGCCACAATACATCTTCCGGGCTTGGACTGCTCCTTAAACAAAATCAGACTGGAAACCTCCAGTTCACAGATAAAGATTCCGAACTTCTCCAAAATCTCGCCTCTCATACAATATCCGCAATTTGAATCCTTCATATGTCCTCCTGTCGCATCTTTTGCGCTTTTTTCTAAAGGGCAAACCAAACATGCACCTCTATTACCTATTATAGACCTATTCCTATCGTTTCGCAAGATGAATCATTGCCCTGATTGCAAATCTCTCAGGACTCCAAATTCATAATCTCGCGAAGCCGCCCGGGTATCAGAATCTTACTAATCCAATACGGATGATAATTTGCAATCAATTCCTTCGGAAAATCCACCTCTTCCACAACTTCAAGAGTCCGTTCAAAATGCCCTATGGTATAAGAAATATGACTATCAGACCCCATAATAATCGGCACCTGATATTTTTTACAGGTATTCAAAAGTTCTATCGCATTCTCTCTGCCACCTTTTCTTGGTGATTTCGGATTTAATGAAGAATTATTTAGTTCCAAAAAGACTTCTTCCTCCTTGGCAGCCTGTACCAACATCTCATAGTCCAAAGGATATCTGGAATCATCGGGATGACCGATAATCTTCACATAAGGCTTCTTCATTGCATTTATCAAAGCCCTGGTATTCTCTTCGCGACTGCCCGGCTTCACACAAGGAATATGCATACTGGCTATGGCGTAATCGATTCGATCCAGACACCATTCCTCCAAATCCAGATTTCCCTCATAATCCATGATATTTACCTCTGCTCCGCATAGCAGACACAAATCGCCATACTTTCTTGGTATACATCCATAGCTGCTAAAGAAAAAGGGATGAGTGCCACCCGGCAAAGCCGGCGCATGTTCACTCAGTCCCAAAAACACAAGGCCGGCTTCCTTTGCAGCCTCTATATTTTCTTTCAGCGTACTATATGCATGCCCACAGGCAATTGTATGGGTATGCAAATCAATACAAGGCAACTCAGACCATTCCTTTGCCCTTATCTTCATAATTTATTTTTTCTCCTTACCCTTTTCCTTATGGTTGCCTTTATTACTCTCACGCATACCGTCAACAATCTTCTCAATCATGAGCTTCTTTACATATACGTCAAAACTCAACAGGCAAATAAAGGAAAACTGACGCAAAAACTCCTGATGTTCCTCCGGAGCATCCCCAAAGGTCTCCTCTGCCAACTTAAACTTCTCCACCACATCAGTCTTCATCACTTCTATCTGGCTCTTCTCCATTTGGAAAACCTCCTGATAGATGCTCTCTATATCAAACTCCTTGCCATTCTGGAAGAAGTGCTCTGTGATAGGCTCCAAGAGGGTCTGTATATCCGTAATAGACAAAACACCTTTGTAGTAATAAATAAATATCAAAAGCAAAACATGCTCTTTGGAATATTTCTTCTTCACAGGCGGAGGAAGCAAATCATTCTTGGCATAATTGTTAATCATAGTCTTGGTAAGCACCTTGTCATCCCCGGGATTACGGGCACCGGAACGCAGACGACTATCCATAAAAGTAGTCACCTGATCCATATAAAGATCAATATTCGGAATATCTGAAGGCTTGATATAATCAATACGATCAAGACTTGCCAGTATACTGTTCAATAAATCTTCTGTATCTAATGTCACTTTCCTTATCCCCCAAATATAAATATATCAAATCCATCTATTAATACAGTATATAGTATTCAAAACTACATATCAACTGTTTTTTTGAATTTAAACTTTAAATTTTGGTATTTACTTTAAAGATTTAGTGTGTTAAAATCTTCTTATAGATTTTCAAAGTAAAGTATTAAAATTTTAAAGCATAAAAGTAAACAAGATGAGGTATATCCATGAACAAGAAAATCAAAACCGAAGCTGTCGACGCGCTTTTTGATGCTATTTTATGTCTTGAAAACAGGGAGGAATGTTATAATTTCTTCGAGGATCTTTGTACAGTAAACGAGCTCCTTTCCCTTTCACAGCGTTTCGAAGTAGCATCCATGCTCAAGGATCGCAAGACCTATTTGGAAATTGCAGAGAAAACCGGTGCCTCCACCGCTACCATCAGCCGCGTAAACCGTTCTCTTACTTATGGCAACGACGGCTACGAATTGGTATTTGAACGCTTACAACAGTAGTCAATCTCCTATAAAAGGAACTGCCGGCAGGCTTCATCCTGTCGGCAGTTCCTTTTCCTATTCATTATAAAATCACATTCTGCAAAATCATTTTTCCTATCGCATTCAAGGCAATCATATCCCACTCACTCCACTGCCTTGAGGTATTAAAGACATCAAAGCAAACTAATCCCTTCACAACACTTTCCAAACGATAAAAACTCAGCAGGTTTGCATTAACCTCCAATCGCTGATACTTATGATAAAAAGATTTGTCTGCCATCTGCTTAGCATCCTCAACGACAACCATATCGTCTTCACTGATTAAATCCGTAAAATCCTTGTGTTCCATCAAAGAAAAACGTTGTAATTCATAGGTATACTTCCCATATCTCAAACAACAATTAAAATCCTCTCCAAAATACACAGAAATTCCGGCCACATCAAATAAATCGCAAATTTTTGCCGCCACCTCATCAAACCGCAACGTAATATCTCCACTCCCTAAATCCAACATAATTTCTGAATATAGAATGGATCGGTTGGCTCTGGAAGCAATCGTCTTCAAACCTTTTACTCGACGTCTCTCATTTACAAATTCTAATTGCTTATGTTCTCTCTCTTCATAAAACACATAATTATTTTTACCGTTCCCTTTAGCCACATAAAGAGCTTTATCCGCTCTTTTAAAAAGTTTTTCGTAAGAATTTCCGTCCTTAGGATAACTGGAAATTCCTGTAGAAATGGTTACACGCAAATCAGCATGTGTATCTTTAAACAAAAGGCCAACTTCACCGTAAATTGTCTTGAGAATATTATTTACAACCTCATTGCCACAATCTTCAAGAAGCACTACAAACTCGTCTCCTCCAAATCTCGCAACAGTTCCTCTATGTCCCACTACACGCTTAATCGTCTCCGCTGTCCTAAAAATTACCTTATCTCCAAACAAATGCCCATATGTATCATTAATATTCTTAAAATCATCAATATCAATTACCATAAAAACAATCTGCTTGTCATCTGCCTCCTTAAGTTTAAGAGCCGCATACTCCATAATAGCTCTCTTATTCATAAGCCCGGTGGCAGAATCTTTACTGGCTTCCGTGGTATAGTATGGTTTCTCCATCTCACCAGCATTAAGCTTAATCACACCTGCTACTAACTTACTTCCGTCAATATCAAACAAAACACTTCCGGATATCAGAACAGAATCACTTCTCTTTGCTCTGGAAAAAAAAGTGGTTGCAAGTTGAATCTTAAAATCATCCAAGCCATCCTTCAGGCAACTGTAAAGCGCTTCAAATTTCTTCTTCTCCGAATCTTTCCACAGATAAGAACGCAACATCTGCTCACGCCATACATCCAGATTTTCCGACAAAAACATATAACCTTTATCATTGGTGTACATATAGATATTAACAATGTTAGTATTCTTCACGTAATCAAAGAACAAACAATCTACAAGACTCATCATTCGCCTATACTTGGTCAGAATCAAACGATTTCTCTTATATTTTTCAAGAGAAGTAATGATATCCGATATATACACCTCTATACAGCGAAAATTATCAACTACAAACTTATCCTGTCTCATGCGCAACAACATGTACTTGTAATTTTTGCTGCCGGAAATCATCCGCACCAATACATACTGCGTACCTTCTTCCATCTTTTCGATAGCATCCAAAAAGTGGTGTCTGTCATCGGGGTGAATCAATTCCGTAAAAATCCTGTCTGCATTTTTATCCAAAAAAGTATATAATGACTCATCCGCAGAGGCTATATAGTAGTCTTTTTTCAAAATAGCCATGCCCAAGGGCATAAAACTTTCTGTTTTCTCGTGATACTCCGTAATATTCAATAACGCCACCTCTAACCATTAATAGACAACAAGTCCATAGGATTAATATACTGATTATCCAGCATCATCTGATAACCCATTTCTTCCTTACGTTCTTCAATAATATAAAGAGCAGTACCACATACAACAGAATCGCCCACCTGCACTCTGGGTTCTCCGGCATTCCTATAAATTGTTATATAACCATTACCATGATCCACCCATATGCTATGTACATATTCTGCATCATCCTTAACAGCCGTTACCTTACCACTGGCCGTAGCCACCACTGCACTTCCAATAGATGCATCAAATACACAGATAGGAGCATCATCTATAGTCTTCTCATCCATGGTAGCTGAACCATTCAAAGGAAACTCTGTAGGAAGACTTTGTTTCTCAATCTGCTCTCTTAACTCTTTTTCACTCTGTGTCTTCTGGCTAACAGTTTCACTGAGAATCTGAACCGTTTCATTCAACCCCACAATCTCTGTTTCAAGGGCAAGCTTTTCCTGTTCCAAAATAGCATTGCTCTCTTCAAGACTCTTAATTGTAGCAACCTGCTCATCACTTCTCGCGTCTACTGCACGCCATATTTTCTCCTCATGAGAAATATAACCCAACATGGAACCAATCAGAAGAATAAGCACAATAATCACAAGCCACAAAAGCCAGGGACGAACCTGATAACGATTCACTTCCGCATCTTCATCATCTGTAGTTACAAACACAAAATGATTTACCTTGGGTTTTGGTTTGCCCTCAGAAACATTCGCCGATTCCTCTGCTTTTTCAGTCACAGCTTTGTCTTCGATTTCTTCCTGTTTCACTTCAGTTTCTGCAACCTCCGCTACCTTTGTCTCAGACTCTATCACCGTTTCTACAGCTGCCTTAGTTCCTGATAATTTCTCTGTTTTTTGTTCTTTTTTATTCTTTTTTTGTTTTTTTGCCATAAAAAAGTCACCTCCGGTAAACTTAATCAATTGTACCACAGGTAACTTTTTCCATCAATATTAGGTTAACATTTTTGTAATATTTTTCCAATATTATTTCGTAAATTCTATCGAATATGTAAAAATAGAACGCCCCCTGTTGTGAATTTCTCACAATAATTCTTAGGATTTGTTTATACTTCCAACTTCATGTCACCCTCAACAATCCAGCCCATCTTACGCATAATTTCCGATACACCCAGACTTATCAGACCGGGAAGCACAAAATGCATTACCACAATCAGACCAATTGCCATTGCAGCACTCATACCGTCAGCCACCATGGAACCATATGCTGCAAACTGTCCCACAAATCCGGCCGAACCCATACCGGAACCAACCGGTGTACTGGTCATATGAAGTACTGCCGAAGCCACCGGGCCCAAAATTGCACTGGATACAATTGCCGGAAGCCAAATAATCGGTTTCTTCACAATATTCGGAACCTGAAGCATGGAAGTTCCGACTCCCTGTGCCACAAGACCGCCCACCTTATTCTCCCGATAACTTGCCACAGCAAAGCCTACCATATTACAACAGCACCCCACTGTAGCTGCACCTGCCGCAAGACCACTAAGATTCATGGCAACACCAATGGCCGCTGAACTGATGGGAAGGGTCAAAATGATACCCATGAGTACAGATACCACAATACCACCCACAACAGGATGCTGCTCTACATTAACATTCACAAGCGCTCCCAGCCAGCTCATAAAAGCCGAAATAGGCGGACCTGCCACAAATCCGGCAACCGCTCCTGTCAGAATGGCCACTAAAGGAGTTACCAGAATATCTACTTTCGTCTTGCCTGCCACCAGATGTCCGATTTTGATGGCCACCAAAGCTGCAATAAATGCTCCCAAAGGCTCTCCCGGCTTACCAAGGCCAAAAGCCTCCATCTGCGTCACACCGGGAAATGCACCAATCATTCCGGCCACAGCCGCAGAAACAGTCACCAAA
>SVFL01000045.1 GCA_015056885.1 Lachnospiraceae bacterium | reverse complement strand
AAAATACTCACTTCGTTTGTGCTTTCTTTTGTTGGATTCATACAATTGAACTGCGTTCAATTGTCATCGCTCGCAAAACAGCTCGCTCAATCCTAATTTGTCTAACACTCGAAAATTTCAGTCTTGCAGAGAGATTAACAGAAGTGGAAAATTAGAAGTGGGTGGTAAGTGATATGTTTGATTTTAAAGATAAAATTGTAGTGGTGACTGGCGGCGCCAGAGGGATAGGGCGATGTATCCGTGAACAATTTGAAAAAGCAGGCGCAAAGGTTTGTGTGATTGATATTTTGGAAAATGATTATTTTGTAGGTGATCTGGCAAAGAAAGACATCTTGGAGGTTTTTGTCCAAAAGGTAATTGCCGATTGTGGGCATGTAGATTATCTTGTCAATAATGCGGCTCCAAAGTTCTGTGGAATATCAAATGGTAGTTATGAAGATTTTGAATATGCGTTAAAGGTTGGAGTGACGGCACCGTTTTATCTTGCCAAACTGTTTGCTCCATATTTTGCCAAAGGTGCCTGCATTGTAAATATTTCATCTTCCAGAGACAGAATGAGTCAGCCCGAGAGTGAAAGTTATACTGCAGCAAAAGGTGGTATTGCATCACTTACACATGCATTGGCAGTGAGTCTTTCAGGGAAGGTGAGAGTGAATTCAATTTCTCCCGGTTGGATAGATACAGACTATAAAGTATATGAAGGTCCGGATGCAATTCAGCAGCCGGTAGGCAGAGTGGGAAATCCACAGGATATTGCCAATATGGTATTGTACCTTTGTTCGGATATGGCAGGGTTTATTACCGGGGAGAATATCTGTATCGATGGCGGAATGACCAGACAGATGATTTACCATGATGATTTTGGGTGGGAATTGAAAAAGTGAATTTGGAATAGGTGATTAATTGTTTTTAGGGGAGAAGTTTGATAATGAAAAAGAAAATAGTAATGTTGATTTTATGTATGGTGGTTGCTTTGCCGGCATGTGGCAAAAGTGAAAATGAGGAGAAGGTAAGAGAAGACATTCACATAAATATAGTAGAAGATATTAATACCACCGAAGCGGTGCAGTTGCCGGACGAGCATTTGGGGGCAGCAGAGAATGTACATGTGGGCGAAGAGAACGGTATAGAAGAAAATAAGGTCGAAAGTATCCAGGCTGAGATTGCAAGAGTAGAGGAAAAGTCCCGCGAACACTGCGATATTGATTCAAGTAGTATGGGACAGCAGGAAATGAACTATCACAGCGCACAATGGTATAAGCTGTGGGATGATGAACTCAATTCTTTGTGGAGCAGGTTAAGTGATGAATTGGATGAAGAGACGAAAGCGAAGGTGCTTGAGGAACAGCGTGCATGGATTAAAAGAAAAGAAGGAAATGCAACTACAGCCGGCATACAAGCCTTGGGCGGAACGCTTCAACCATTGTTGGAAAGTGGAACAGCGGCAGAAATGACAAGGGCAAGAGTCTATGTATTGGCCGGTTATTTGGCAGATGTCAGAAAGGAATCATTTACGGTTTCGCAGGAGATTCAGGAGAGTTTAGATGCAGCAGAACCGGACCTGGATGATGTTTTTGAGAAATTCGAGGGTCAGTGGATATTTGATGAATCCCGTGGGGCATGTGTCGGTGTCGAAAGAACAGAAATGTGCAGTTATGGTGTGGAAGGAAGTGATTGGACCATTTGGGTGACAGGTGGAGATATTTTCACAGACTTGGATGTATATGGATATACGGAAAATAACATTCTATTTAAAATTCCACATGATGATTATGATTCATTTTATGAACTTTCATTTGGTGTGGAGCAGGAGTTGATTCTTACCTATAGAACATCTTTGTCAATAGATGCAGTCAATGACTATGATGTTATTGTCTGTAAATGAGAATGCAGTTTTAAGTAGACTATAGCCGGGGAGATATCCGGAAATAAACTTGCAATTTTGGAGAGATTTATATGAGTATTACTCAAACATTTTATAATAATTTGGCAACTCAATATGATAAGTTGTTTCATGATTGGAAAGCGGCTACACAGGAGCAGGCAGAACTCTTAGATGAGATATTCAGAAATAATGGATTTGACCGTACTGCTCATATTCTCGATTGTGCCTGTGGGATAGGAACACAGGCGATTGGAATTGCTGCGCTTGGATATAATGTAACCGCATCTGATCTAAGTGATGGAGCACTTATGGAAGCCGAAAAACGGGCAAAAGAAAATAATGTAAAGATTTGTTTTAAACAAGCAGATTTTTGTGCATTATCGGATGCATTTACAGAGAAGTATGATATAGTTATTGCAATGGATAATGCTTTGCCACATATGTTATCCGGTAGTGACTTGGAAAATGCTATTAAGAGTATTGCAAACCAAATCAAGGGAAATGGTATATTTGTTGCAAGTATTAGAGATTATGACAGCTTGTTAATGGAAAAACCGCCATACTCACCGCCTTATATTCATACAACAGATAAGGGGCAGCGAGTATCTTTCCAAACATGGGTGTGGAAGGATGATAATTATAAACTTACGCAGTACATTATTGATGATGAGGAAACATTGCAAGTAAGCAAATTCGAGTGTGAGTACAGGGCTACCCGAAGAGCGGAACTGACAGAATTATTGCTCGCATATGGTTGTAGTAATGTGGAGTGGAAGCTCCCGGAGGAAACAGGATTTTATCAGCCGATTGTGGTGGCAAGAAAGGGTTGATGAAGGATTGATATGGAACAAAATATTAAGTGTACGATTGAAAATCTGATAAATATGCTGAAAGAAAATACTGTTTTTGAACATAGAACTCAGGTTTTTAAGAATCTATAGATAGGGGAAGGTTGTAATATAGGTAATACGTACTAAAATTTTATATCATGCATTAATTACATGAAAAGATTGTGTGAATACAAAAGGAGTGTTTAGAGGAATGAGAAAACGAATATTTGAAATTATAGAACCCGCCACTAAGGAAAATACGTTAAGTAAAATATATGATATAGGAATGATAATTATTATATACTTAAGCATCATTCCGCTTGCTTTTAAACAGGAAATATGGTTGTTTACCATAATTGATAAGGTGGCTGCTGTTATTTTTATTGTTGACTATCTTTTAAGATGGATTACTGCAGATTATCTTTTTGAAAAGAAAAGTCCGTTATCATTCTTAAAGTATCCATTTACAGTTATGGCAATTATAGATTTGATATCTATTCTGCCATCTTTGACTGTGTTAAACAACGGCGTTAAAGTATTGAGAATAATCAGAATGATTCGAGCTATGAAAGTACTTCGTATATTTAAAACGATGCGATATTCCAAGAGTATTCAGATTATAAGTCGTGTAATTTCGAGTTCGAAGGATTCTCTTATTGCAGTTTGTTTTTTGGCAATAGGGTATATTTTGGTATCTGCTCTGATTATTTTTAATGTTGAACCGGATATATTTGATACATTTTTCGATGCAATATATTGGGCTACGGTTTCGTTGACAACTGTGGGTTATGGTGATATTTATCCCGTGTCCGTATTGGGAAGAGTAATAACGATGATATCGTCTGTTTTCGGTATCGCGATAGTAGCACTGCCGGCAGGTATCATTACGGCAGGATATATGAATGAACTGGAAAAGAAGTAAGACAGATTAATGTTTAAGATGGAGGAACAAAAATGAAACTAATATCATGGAATGTAAATGGAATCAGAGCTTGTCTGCAGAAGGGCTTTATGGATTTTTTTAATGAAATTGATGCGGATGTATTTTGTCTGCAGGAGACGAAGCTTTCAGAAGGACAATTGGAACTTGAGCTTCCGGGCTATCATCAGTACTGGAATTATGCGGAGAAAAAGGGGTATTCCGGCACGGCGATTTTTACTAAGCAGGAACCTATTAGTGTGACTTACGGTATCGGCGTGGAGGAGCATGATCATGAGGGTCGTGTGATTACGGCAGAGTTTGAGGAATTTTATCTGGTGACAGTGTACACACCGAACTCCCAGAGGGAGCTTACAAGACTTTCTTATCGTATGGAGTGGGAAGCGGCATTCCTGGCGTATGTGAAGGGATTGTATGAGAAGAAGAGTGTGATTTTCTGCGGAGACCTTAATGTAGCGCATAAAGAAATTGACCTTAAGAACCCTAAGACTAACCGTAAGAATGCAGGTTTTACCGATGAGGAGAGAGCTTGTTTTACCACGGTGGTAGAGAATGGATTTATTGATACCTTCCGTCATTTTTATCCTGATGTGACGGATGCGTATTCCTGGTGGTCCTACATGGGTGGTGCCAGAGCCAAGAATGTAGGTTGGCGTATTGACTATTTTGTGGCGTCTGAGGATTTGAAGGAGAAGCTTACTGATGCAAAAATCCATCCTATGGTGATGGGATCGGATCATTGCCCGGTGGAACTTGTGGTAGAACTGTAGATTGCATTGGACAAAATAAATGAGTTGGTGAGTTTTTTTGTTATGGTAGTTATTTATTGGATGTTTGTGTCCAAGGCCGGCATGTTGAGTGTAGTTATTTCTGCATTGCAGTGTTTGGTTTTTCAATTGTTACGATTGGGAAGCGGTGAGGGAGAGAATAGCTTAAAAGCGGTTTTGTTTGTGGTGGAACTTGTAATAGCTTTTTTGTTTATGATTCTTTAGGAGGCGGCTATGAGTTTGCAATTTTATTTTGGCCCGTCAGGTGTGGGCAAGAGCAGACAACTTTATGAGGATATACTTGGGCGGGCAGGGGAGAATCCTAAGCAGAATTTTCTGGTGATTGTGCCGGACCAGTTTACCATGCAGACCCAGAAGGATTTAGTCACTCTTTCGCAAAACGGCGGCATTATGAATATTGATGTACTGAGCTTTGGACGTCTGAGTCACCGTATTCTGGAAGAGGTAGGATGGGAAAATATGCCTGTTTTGGATGATACGGGTAAGAGTCTGGTGTTGCAGAGAGTGGCGGCCGGTATGAAGGAGGAACTGCCCACACTGGGTGGGCTTTTGAACAGACAGGGCTATATCCATGAGGTGAAAAGTGCCATTTCGGAGTTTATGCAGTATGGCATTGGAACGCAGGATGTGGGCCGGTTGATTGAGTATGCGAAAAGTCGCGGAGCCTTGGTGCAGAAGCTTAAGGATTTGGAGAAACTTTATCAGGGTTTTGTGGATTATATACAGGGAAACTTTATCACTACAGAGGAAAAATTGGATGTGTTGGCAAGGTCTTTGGAGAAGTCTAAATTGTTGCCCGGTAGTGTGGTGGTGTTTGATGGATTTACCGGTTTTACACCCATACAGAATCGACTGATTCAAGAGTTGATGAGACTGTGTGGTGAGGTGATTGTGACGGTGACTCTGGGTGAAGGGGAGGACCCTTATACCTTGGATGGGGAGCAGAAGCTGTTTCATCTGAGCAAGAAAACCGTGGCAGATTTGGATAGGTTGGCAAAGGAAGCCGGGGTGAAGAGAGCCACAGATGTTTTTGTGGCAAACAATCCCAAATACCGTTTTGCAGAGGCTCCGGCACTGGCGCATTTGGAGCGCAATTTGTTCCGATATCCCTATCAGGTCTATGAGGCGACACAGAACGAAATTCGGATTTTTGAGGCGGTTTCGCCAAGGGAAGAAGTACAGCAGACCGGACTTGAAATCTGCAGACTGATTCGTGAGGAGGGGCTGGCATATCGTGATGTGGCGGTGATACTGGGAGATTTGGAGAGCTATGCACCTCACGTGGAGGCTGAGTTTGCCAGGATGGGATTGCCTTGCTTTTTGGATGCCACTAAGGGACTTGTTTTGAATCCCATGATTGAATATATCAAGAGTGCGTTGGAATTATTTGAGAAAGATTTTTCCTATCGGGCGGTGTTCCATTATCTGCGCAGTGGTTTGGCAGATATGGAGTCCGAGGAAGTGGATGAGTTGGAAAATTATTGTATTCAGACGGGGCTTCGGGGCTATGGAAGATGGAGCAGAAGGTTTGTCCATCGTACGGAGCAGATGGGTGATGATGAGGAGATTTTAAAGCGTCTGAATGGTTACAGAGAGAAGCTGATGGGGCAGGTAGAGATGTTGCATTTGAGTGGAAAGGCTACAGCGAAGGAGTATGTGGACAAACTCTATGAGTTCCTTGTGACCAATGAGGTGCAGCAGAAGCTTGTGGCCTATCAGACCCGTTTTGAAACGGCGGGGGACATGGTGAAGGCGAGAGAGTATGCTCAGATTTACCGTCTGGTGATGGAACTGTTGGAGCAAATTCACGCCATGCTTGGAGAAGAGGAGATTACACTGGCTGAATTCAAGGATATTCTGGAAGCCGGATTTGGTGAGATTCAGGTGGGAACCATTCCTCAGAACGTGGATCGTATTACTGTGGGGGATATGGAGCGTACCCGCCTAAAGCAGGTGAAGGCTTTGTTTTTCCTTGGGGTAAACGATGGAAATATTCCGAAAAATGCTTCCAAGGGAGGCATTATTTCGGATATGGACAGAGAGTTTTTGCGAGAGTCTGATTTAGAACTTGCGCCCTCCCCCAGACAGCAGATGTATATTCAGAGACTGTATCTGTATCTGAATATGACTAAGCCTTCCAAACGGCTTTATTTATCCTATGCGAAGGTAAGTAGTTCGGGTAAGAGTATTCGTCCGGCATATCTGATAGAAGTAGTGCAGAATCTGTTTCCGGGGCTTTCTGTGGACTGCCCTCAGAATCGACCGATTACGGAACAGATTGTGAATCCTGCTCAGGGAAGAGCTTTTCTGGCAGAGGCCTTGCGTGAATATGCAGAAGGGACTCTTCATAAGGAGTCGGAGAAGGACTTTTTTACGGTGTATCAGGTTTATGGAGATGAATTGATTTGTGAGGATAGAGACAGGCTTGCCAAGGCGGCTTTTGCAAGATATCAGGATAGTGGAATTTCCCGGATGGTGGCGAGACTTTTATATGGCAAGAGATTGCATAACAGTGTCACCCGTTTGGAGACTTTTGCAGCTTGCGCCTACAGACATTTTCTGCAATATGGTCTTTCTCTCAAGGAGAGAGAGGAGTTTGGTTTTGAGAATGTGGATATGGGTAATGTGTATCATGCGGTGCTGGAGACCTTTGGCGAGAAGTTAGAGGAGAGGGGATATACTTGGTTTGATTTCCCGGAGGAGTTTGGTGAGCAAGCGGTGCGAGAGGGCCTGGAGGCCTACGCGGCGGTGTATGGAGATACCGTACTTTACAGCAGTGCCCGTAATGAGTACGCCATTAAGCGTATGGAACGTATCTTGACCCGCACGGTTTTTACTTTGCAGAATCAGTTGAAAAAGGGTAAGTTTGTGCCCTCTGAATATGAATTTTCTTTCCAGTCGGCAGATAATCTGGAGAGCGTCAATGTGGCGTTATCCAAAGAGGAGCGCATGCACTTGCAGGGACGAATCGACCGAATCGATACGGCGGAGGATGAGGACCATGTGTATGTGAAGGTGGTGGATTATAAGTCCGGCAACAAGCAGTTTGATTTGGTGGCTTTATATTACGGACTGCAGCTTCAGCTGGTGGTTTACATGAATGCGGCCATGGAGGCGGAGGCTGCTAAGCATCCGGACAAGGAAGTGGTACCGGCAGCCCTTCTGTACTATCATATTGATGATCCTATGGTGGAGACTGCGGAGGAGTTATCCGGAGAGGAACTGAATGACAAAATAGTGAGTCAGCTTCGCATGAATGGTGTAGTCAATGCAGATCCTCAAATTGTAGACAAACTGGATTCCTATATGGGAGATAAGTCGGATATAATTCCTGTAGCACGTAAGAAAAACGGTGAGTTTACAGCGACCTCTGGAATTATGAGTGCGGAGGAATTGAAACTGGTGTCCGGTTATGTGAACCGTAAGATTAAGGAAATCGGACAGGAGATGCTTGGGGGATGCATCAGTGTAAATCCCTATGAAAAAGGAATCTCACAGGCATGTACTTATTGTAGCTATAAAAATGTGTGTGGGTTTGATGTATCTATTCCCGGATATGAAAAGAGAAAGTTGAAGGATTATTCAGCCGGAGAGATTTTCGGAATGATGAAGGAGTAGTTATGGCGATTGCTTTTACACCCGAACAGGAACAGGTTATACAACTTCATAATCGCAATATTTTGGTGTCTGCGGCAGCGGGCAGCGGTAAGACGGCGGTACTGGTGGAGCGAATTGTGCGCATGGTTTGCGACGAGGAGCATCCGGTGGATATTGACCGTCTGTTAATCGTGACCTTTACTAATGCGGCAGCAGCGGAGATGCGAGAGCGTATTTCTCAGGGAATTGCAGATAAGTTAAAGGAACAGCCGGAGTCGGAGCACATTCAGAAACAGGCGACTTTGCTTCACAATGCCCAGATTACCACTATCGATAGTTTCTGTCTGTTTATTATTCGCAATCATTTTCATGAGATTGGTCTGGACCCGGCATTTCGTGTGGCAGATGACAGCGAGATAAAGCTCATGGAACAGGATGTGCTGGCGGAGCTTTTGGAAGAAGCTTTTGCGTCAAAGGATATGGATTTTTTTCATTGTGTTGAGTTCTTCTGTCCCGGAGGCAGGGAGAGTGTGTTGGAAAATTATATTCTGAAGCTTTCCCATCATGCAGCAAGCTGTCCTTTTCCGGAGGAGTGGCTTGAGGAGCGCAAAGCTGATTACAGCGCCCGGACATTGCAGGAGTTTGCAGAAAGCCCGGTGGGGCAGGAACTTTTGCATTATGTGAATCAGATGCTGGAGGGCTGTATTGAAAAGTTAAAGGATGTGCAGAGGTTGTGCCAAAGCCCGGATGGTCCTTATATGTATGGGGAGCTTGTGGATAAAGAATTGGAGGCACTGGAAGGGCTGCGCAAATGGGATTCTCTGGAGGAGTACAGTGCGCGGGTGCCCAATGTGGAATTTGGACGGTTGCCCACCAAAAAGGATGATTCTGTTTCACCCATGAAGCGTGAAATGGCTAAGGAGCTTCGCGGTCAGGTGAAGGATACCATTTCCGGCCTTGGTGAGGATTTGTTCAAGACACCTTTGGAACTTGCATTGCAGCAATCGGCAGAATGTGACTGTGCGGTGAAGAAGCTGGTGGAACTGACCATAGAATTTGACCGTAGAATGAAAGCAGAAAAGCTGGAGAAGAAGATGATTGACTTCTCCGATATGGAGCATTATGCCCTGGATATTTTGTTGGATAAAGAAGACGGCAAGGTGAAGCCTAGTCGAGTGGCATTGGAGTACAGGCAGTTTTTTTATGAGATTCTGATTGACGAGTATCAGGACAGTAATCTGGTGCAGGAGTATTTATTGAAGGCGGTTTCCGGTGAGGACTCAGGACAGTTTAACCGTTTCATGGTAGGAGATGTAAAACAGAGTATATACCGTTTTCGTCTGGCGAGACCGGAAATTTTTCAAGAGAAATATGAAAGCTATGAGGTCGGCGGGAGTGAGAAATGTCGTATTGATTTGAGTAGGAATTTCAGAAGCCGTACTCAGGTAGTAGATACGGTAAACAGTGTCTTTGAGAAGATTATGAGCTGGGAGACAGGTGGGCTTGTTTATGATGAGAGTGCAGCTCTTTATACTGCAGCTGCCTATCCGGAATCCGATGGCTGTGAGAGCGAATTGCTATTAATCGAAAAGCCCGGCAAGGAGGATGAGATGGGGAGCAAGGAGGCAGAGGCATTAGCCATTGCCCATCGCATTCATGAGTTGAAGAGAAACTTTCAGGTAACGGAGAAAAATGGTGCGCTACGTCCGGTGAAGTATTCGGATATGGTGATTTTGCTCCGATCCAATCAGGGCTGGGATGATGTTTTTAAGCGCGTGTTGGAAAGGGAAGGAATTCCGGTATACATTACTTCCAAAACAGGATATTTTGCGGCTACAGAGGTGCAGGAACTCTTGCAGGTACTGAGGGTTTTGGATAATCCCAGACAGGATATTCCCTTGTATGGAATGTTAAAGTCTGTGTTTGGAGGCTTTGCGGAAGAGGAGATTGCGCTGATAAGAGCAAGGCGGAAGATGTGTACCTTGTATGAGGCGCTTTGCGAGTTGGCGGCCGCCGGTGGGGAAAAAGAAAATGAGACAGCAGTAGACGGGGATGACGCATCGGATGAAGGTGTTGAAACCGTGCTTTTCACGGCAGAGCAGTTGGCGCTTTCGAAACGTGCCAAAGCTTTTGTGGATAAGCTGCGCAAATATCGTGAATATACGGTATACATGCCGATTCGTGAACTGTTGCAGCGTCTGGTGGAGGACCATGATTATTTGAATTATGTGACGGCACTTCCGGCAGGAAGCAAGCGCAAGGCTAATGTGGAGATGCTTTTTACCAAGGCTTCGGATTTTGAGAAGACCAGCTATTTTGGATTGTTTCATTTTGTGCGTTATATGGAGCAGTTGGAAAAATATGATGTGGATTATGGTGAGGCAGGGCTTTTAGATGAGAATGCGGATGTAGTTCGAATCATGAGTATTCATAAGTCCAAGGGTCTGGAATTCCCGGTGACATTTGTGGCGGGACTTTCCAAGCGGTTTAATTTGCAGGAGTATTCACAGGCACTTGTGGTAGATATGGATTTGGGGCTGGGAACTACTTATGTAGACCCGGTGAAACGTATTAAGAATAAGACGTTGCGGCAGCAGGTTCTGGCAAGAAGGTTAAAGCTTGAGAATTTTGCGGAGGAACTGAGAATCCTGTATGTGGCATTGACCAGAGCAAGAGAGAAGCTGATACTGACGGCCACTATGTCTAAGGCGGCAGAGAAGTGGGAGATTGCAAAGGAGCAGGCGTCTTCGAAACTGAGTTTTAGTGATTTTGCTCAGGCGAACACATATCTGGATTTCCTCATGCCTGTTCTGGCAAGGACAGAGTTACAGGTAGCGATAAAGGATGCCGGTTGGATGGAAGAAGAGGAATTGGGTGAACAGTTGTATTTGGCAGACAAGGTAGAAGCGCTTCGAGGTGCAGGGGATTATGCTGACGAAGAGTGTGCGGAGATTTTGCGGCAGCGCCTTTCCTTTGTGTATCCTTATAAGAATCTGGAAAATTTGTATACCAAGACTACGGTTTCAGAGTTGAAGGCAGAAGCTATGGCCGAGAGGGATGAGGCGGCATTCCATGCTTTTGAGGAGCGGGAGATTGTGCCTTATATTCCTGCGTTTAGGAGGGATAAAGAAGAGGTCAGCGGAACGGTGCGCGGTAATGCATTTCATAGAGCTATGGAACTTATGGATTTTGAGGCAATTGTGGGAGATTGTTTTGGAGAGGTTCCGGCTTCCTATGAGAATTATACAAAGGGAATCACAGGGGTCGATTTGCATGGACGAATCAGTACCTTTTTGGAGGCAGAGGTTGCAGCCATGCATCTGTCCCGGGAATATTTTGATGCACTAAATCTGAAGAAACTTGTAGTGTTTATGGAATCACAATATGCATGGCGTATGTGGGCAGCGGACAGGCGTGGAGAATTGTATCGCGAGCAGCCCTTTGTGCTGGGAGTAGGAGCAGAGCGCGTTGCAGCAGAGTTCCCCAAGGAGGAGATGGTACTAATCCAGGGTATTATTGATGTCTTCTGGGTGGAGGACGGAGAGATTGTGCTGTTGGATTATAAGACGGATGTAATTGGCAGTGGACAGGAATTACGGAATCGTTATGAGACCCAGCTTATTTACTATCAGGAGGCGCTTGAGCGACTGATGAAGATGGATGTGAAGGAGAAAGTGTTATATTCCTTTTATTTACAAAAAGGTTGTTAGGGTAGTTTAAGTCAGACTAGCCGCTAACAAAGTTAGAAGCAAACCGGTCGAAAGACCGGTTTGTATTTTATTGGTATAAAAAGAGAGAAATCGACTTAAGAGAAAATAGATTGTAGGTCGAATTAAACAAATGCCGTTCGCGGAAATAACGAACAGTGTAGGGTGCGCGATATAATAGTCTCAGAAACAACGTAAACCAAACCAGTTTTCAACAGGAGGTAGAGACTATGGCATACAAATTTACGGACAAAAAGAGTTCCAAACAACAACAGAATACTTACGCACTTTACATGATGCTTAGTAGTTACTTCAACAAAAGCATCTGCAACAGTAAGTCGTTAGAGACTTCTCTTCGTCTGTATTATCAGGAACTGCCGGCTACGCGACAGGAAGCCTTGGAGGCAAAAATGATTGCTGACATTGAGAGGGAATTGAAGGATGTTCTTCCGGTTCTCGGTAAGATGAACTGCAATGTCGTTATCCGACGTCAGGCCGGAGAGTATCAACTGTCCTTTGAGACCGGTTTTGAAGTGGTATCGGCAGCGGTAGACCCGAAGGGTCGCTATCGGATACAAGTGCTTAGGGGGACAGAAAACTCTCCACAGATACCCGCGTAATGCGGGCATCTGAATAGAATGTGAGAAATTACAATAGCCGGGAAGGAGATAAGGGAATGGAGCGACCAATTTGGAAAGAATTCCGAAGGATATTGAGAAGTATTCATACGAAGTACGGTCTGGCAGGTGTGGACATGCCGGTGGAACCGGCAGAAGTGGTATTTGCAGCCTGTACTTTTTTTGCACAGGAGAAAAAGGAGCTAAGCCGTTTTTTAAAAACGGAACAGGAATGGGAAAGATATGAGTTGTTGCGTTCATCTGTTGAAGTCCGATTAAAAAAGGACTCCGGGTTGCCGGAATATGATTTTGGTGAAATGCGGGATGCTTTTGCATGCGATTTTGCCTATATAAATCGAATTACTGCTGCTTTGAGAAGTGAAAAAAGTAATGAAAATCTGTTTTCTATGGAGACATACGAGGAAATAGGAAGTGATGAGTCAGTTACTGAATATAATGGAATCCTTTTGATGGTTACGTTGGCCGGCACATATTTCTATAGGGAGAAAGATGTTACTTCTATCATGAAGCATTATCTGGAATACAGTAAAATACCGAAGCGGGAGCGGTCGGATGGGAAAACTATTGATCTTGCGATGCTTATGAGAAAGGCCCTTAAGAAACAATTGAAAGAGAAGGTTAAGGGACAGGATATGGCAATTGATAAGTTCGTGGATGGTTATGTGCGCTATAGGATTCGAGGGAAAGTACCTGGGAAACCGGCGGCGCTCTATCTTTTTGCCGGCCCTCCCGGAACCGGTAAAACCTATTTGGCAGAGTCATTTGCACAGCTGGTGTCAAATGAAGGGTATGCATATAAGCGTTTTGATATGGCTACATACGGAGGTGGTGGCGAGGACGGTGGTATAACCGGTTTGGTTGGCTTTGAGAAATCATGGAGAAATGCACAGCCCGGTCAGCTTACGCAATTTGTTAAGAAGAATCCGAAATGTATTCTGTTGTTTGACGAGATAGAAAAAGCAAATCCACAGATAAGGATGTTGTTTTTAAGTGTGTTGGAGGGAGCTGTTCTTACAGACAGATATTATGATGAGCCGATTTCCTTTGAAGATGCTATTCTGATTTTTACCACTAATGAAGGTAGGGATCTTTATGAAGAAAATCGGGATACAAATTTGACTGCTTTAGCAGACTCGGCGGTGATAGAAGGCCTTCGAGAATCACATTTTGCACCGGAACTGCTCTCTCGGTTTATGTCGGGGACAGTTGTGATGTTCAATTATCTGAGTTATTTGAATATGACAGACATATTTAAGGCTTCGGTGGATGCGGCCATTGCTCAAATCAGTAATGGCATAAGTTTTAAATTTGAATATGATGATGCATTATCCAAACTTTATTTGCTGAATAAGGGGGCGAATATAGATGCCCGGTTTGTTAGTGCCAATGCCAAGAAGATGGTGGAGGATTATTTTCTGCGGGCTATGGAATATGTAGACACCCAAAAGTATGAAAGTATGCAGGAGTTGAAGGAGATTGCTGTCGTGGTAGAGGTAAATGATGAGGTTTGTGAATATTTCAAGAGAAGTCACAAACCACGAATTCTGGGATATGCAAAATCAAGTGAAGAAATCTATGTGGGAAAACCTGCAAAAAAGCATTGTAATCCGCCGGAAATGAAAGTAAAAAAAATAGAAGAATTGGCGGAGTGTGATTGGGTAGAGCGTGAAGAATTTAAAAAGCGTCTTCACACCTGTAACTGGAACAGTCAGAATAGAAAGGACAAATATGATGCTATATTAATAGACTTTTATGGAGACAGGGAGAGGAAGAAAGTTCGATATACCGCTACAGAAGGGTATGAGTGTCTAAAAACTGCTGTGGAAGAAAAACGGAATATTCCGATTATCCTAGTGGATAAAGAGGTTGTAGACTGGAATTATGATATTGATCAAGAACTTTGGCTGGATTGGGACCACCGGGATATGTCGCTGGAAGATGAAGAAAAATCAGTACTTAGGACATTGGGAGGGACGGATTTTGTTCAGGGAATATCTCATAAGCTTGTGGATTGGTATTCCGCTGATGCGGATGTGAAATATCATGAAGGTTGGGAAAAATGGGATTTGGTGCTCGATAAGAATACTCTTGAAGGGATTCTTGACAGGCGACATTTTGTGGAAATGGCTACGCAACTTGCGCAAAAGAATCAAAAGATTTCCGCTGATATTACATATGATTACAAGAGAGAATCCGGCAAACTGCAAATCTGTTTTATGAATTTGCGAGTGGAAGCTGCTACGGAAGAAAATGCGGAATTCAGACATCAGAACAGGAAATACCTATTGGCAGATAAGCCACAGGTGCATGTGAAGGACATTTTTGGCAATGAGTTAGCAAAGGAGGCGGTAAAACGGTGCATTGATAATATCAGGCATCCTGAAAAATATCAGGCAGCCGGAGCAAAGCTGATGAAGGGGATTTTGATGTATGGTGCGCCGGGAATGGGAAAGACCATGTTTGCCAAGGCCATGGCTTACGAATCGGGAGCGGCTTTTATTTCTGCGGTGGGAGCGGATTTTCTTAAGGAAGATGGCATGGCTAAAATGGAGGAAATGTTTCAGACAGCTCGCCGTAAAAAGCCCTGTGTATTGTTCATCGATGAGTTTGACGCAATTTCGGAGAGCAGAGAGGGAGGAATGTCGGCATGCGTGAAAGGATTGTTGGAGAAATTTTTGAAGGAGATGGATGGACTTGAGACAGATAATGAGGGTGTTTATGTAGTGGGAGCAACCAATTATTCTCCGGATGAGTTAGACAGTGCGGTGATGAGAAGATTCAGTTCAAAAATTCAGTTTGCCTATCCGAATATGAAGGAACGGCAGGAATTTCTGCTTCATATTATGCACAATAAAGGGTTGGAAAATGTGCTTTCTGAAAGGGCTGCTAAAACTTTAAATCTTATGATGTATGAGAGTATGAGAAGTTATGCCGAAATGGAGAATTTTATTGAAGAAACCATAGCGGAGGCGGTCTACAAAGAAACTCCAATCACTGCTAAATTCTTGTTCGACAGGGTGCATAATGAGACGGAAGGAGCTGTTGAGCAGGAGGAAAATGAGGATAGAGTTGTACAAATTGCCTTTCATGAAGCTGGACATGCGGTTCTGCAATGGTTGTTTGGTAGAAGAAACGATTATGTGACCATTGTTTCCAGAGGAAATTATGATGGTTATTCACTGGCAAAAGTAAAATTATATACCGCCCAGGATTTTTTGAATCAGATTTGTATCTGCTTTGCAGGGCGGGCATCAGAAATACTTTATCTGAAGCATTCGACAGAAACAGATGTTGTGGAGGGCGTTAATATAGGAGCGGGAAGTGATTTACAAAAGGCTACGCAGCTTGCCTACGATTATGTCTGTCGATACGGTTTTGGAGATAGCTTACTAGTTGTTCCAAGAAGATTGGCAAGGCAGAGAGGTTCCTATCCGGAGGATGTGTTGCCGGAACAGGAAAAGGCTGACATATGGAATTCCATTCGGCAAATTCTAAAGCAACAGTGGGAACGGACAGAACAGCTGTTGCAGGAGCATTGGGTTGAGGTGGGAGCCCTTGCTGTTTCGCTAGTCAATATGAAGGAATTAGATGGTGAAATGGTGGAGGAAATCCTTAAGAACAAAATTCCTTATATAGAGGAGAATTGCTTGGTGGATGAATGGTAGGATTATATTACAGTAAAACATGGATTCAACACAAAGGAGGAAATGTGTTATGAAGACAAACACTATAGGAGAGCGAATTTTTGCGCCGGAGGTCAAGGTATCTAATGATACTCGAAAGACAGGACTTAATAATAATGACTTAATCATTGGGGGCAGTGGCTCCGGAAAAACGGGAGGATATATTTATAATCTGTTGTTGAATCCTCACGGAAGTATGATTGTTTCCGATACAAAGGGGCTTTTGCATCGCATTTTTGCAGATCGTCTTAAAGAGCAGGGGTATCGGGTACAGGTATTGGATTTTGTGAATCCTTCAAAAAGTGTGGCCTATAATCCTTTGAACTATATTCGTAGAAATGAGTTTGGGGAGCCGAATGAAGCGGATATTGCCAAGTTGGCCGGTATTATTATGCCAAAACTGGATGCGAGTGAGCCTTTTTGGGAATTGGCGGCTGCCCGTTATATTGGAATTCTGATTGGTTATGTTTTGGAGGAGGAAGATTGGGAAGAGCAGACCATGGCGACTGTTTGCAGAGCCCATAGAAAATTAAGTTCCGAAGGGGGCAGAAGGAATTTCGAATGTTGGGCGAAGCAGAATCCGGATAGCTTTGCAGCGCGCAAGTACCATCAGATGATAGGTTCCATGAGTGCTGAAAAAATGTGGAATTCCATTATGGAGTTTGTCAATCAGGGACTGGATTTGTTTGATTACCGGGAATATGCTCCTATTTGGGATGCGGTAGATACGATAGATATTGCCGGATTAGGCTACGAGAAAAGAGTGCTTTTTTTGAATAGTTCCGACAGTGATAAGTCCATGCATGTGATGTGCGATTTGTTCAATACTCAGGCTATGCAAGTGCTTTTGGCAGAGGCGGACAAGATGAAGGATGGAAGACTGCCGGTTCCGTGTCGATTAATTCTGGATGACTTTGCTGCGGCTGCCCGGATTGATAATTTTGATAATTTTATTTCCATTATTCGCTCACGGGAAATTAGTGTCAGCATTATTATACAGAGTCTGTCACAGCTCAATCATATGTATTCAGAGGATAGAGCTAATACCATTTTGAATAATTGTGCTCATGTGCTTTATCTGTCCGGTAAGGATAGAGCTACCATGCAATATGTGGCAGATTATCTGAATCAGACTGTACATTCCGTTTTGAAATTACCCAGAGATAAGGCCGTGTTTATTGAAGAAGGTGCACCGGCAAGAGTGGTTTCCAAACTTAGTCCTTATAAGGAGAATCCGACTTTTTCAAATGAAATTATGCTGAGTAAATAGCGTGGAAAAGATTGCAAAAAAAGGTCAATAATTATACAATAAAAAGGAGAAAATTATGCCTAATTTAATCAAAGAAAGTGTAAGAGGAATTGAAGTATTAGCGCCGGAAGATGTGTTGTTTACTAATCGGGAAATTTTTCTGACTACAGAGGTGGATAGTGATACCGCCAATAAACTGATTAAACAGCTTATGATTTTGGAGCAACTGGATAATACAGAGGAAATCACTCTCTATATTAACAGTCCCGGTGGTGAGGTGGTCAGCGGTTTGGCAGTTTATGATTACATACACCTTATGAAGGCTCCAGTGCGTACGGTGTGTATTGGTACTGCAGCCAGTATGGGGGCCATTCTGTTTCTGGCAGGTAAGAAGCGAGAAATGTTACCCCACACTATGTTAATGATTCATGATCCGGCTTATGGAAGCGGTGATATGGCTGGCAAGAAACCGCATGAGCTTCAGATGTATGTGGATAAGTTGAAACAGAGTCAGGAAAATATAGCCTGTATTATTGCCGAAAGGACCGGTAAAACGTTGGAAGAAATTTGTGAGAAAACACGCCAGGACAGCTATTTCAACGTTCAGGAAGCCATAGATTACGGTCTGGCAACGGGTGTTGTAAGTTGTACCAATGCGAATAAGGCGTTTCTTTTATAAAAGCGCCAATCTTCCCCGGATCACACTGCAGAAAAGGAGATAAACGGATGGACATATATGCATCGTATAATTGGAATAAGATTAAAGAACGGTTGAAAGACATTGAACAAACGATAGTGGGATTAAATACTCCTGTTAGTAAAATGGTGGGGAATGAAAATGGTCAGATTACGGATGAAAAAGTGAAGGAATTTGCCAATGCAGTAATAAGCCATCAGTGTTTTTTGAATGGTGAATATATAGGGATTAGTGGAACGCACAAACGTTATTTTGAATTGCTCTTTTATTTGATTTTCAGAGCATACAATCCGCAATTCAGAGTTCATAACTTTGCGGACTTGTTACGTGTTGCAGAAGAGATGAAAGACATTTACAAGAATCGTGAAGAACTTATTTTGCGTGAGGCCGGGCTGATTGGCGGACCTTTAGGATTTTTTGAAGAAATTCATGAAAGCTGTAAGCTTTTGACCGGACGTTCGCTGGCAGATGACTGGACGGAAGATGAGCTTACACAGATGAAGGAAGCATATTTATTAAAAGCCGAGGTTGCAAAACAGAAAGCGGAAGAAGAGCAAAATCTTTTTGCATGCGCAGAGGATGAGAAGATTGCTCTTTGGAAGAAATACGAATCCTATGGCATTGAAGGTGATGTGAGTTATGGCGATGCTCTTGATAATTGGTATTGGTATACATATGGTCTGCCGATTCCTGAGGACGAAACAGGAGATGTATACACTTTTGAGGATGAAATGGCAAGGAGGGAGGCACTTTTTGAGGATGGTAATAAGCCGGAGAAAGTACAGGAGTCTCCGTTTCTAAGAAGGGTAGAGCGTCTGCGTCATGCGGAAGAATATGCTGCAAAAGCAGAGCCCTGGAAAAATACTTTTGAAAATCCTCAGGAATATCTGGATGCATACAGGGAATTTAGTGAACTGCATTTTTATGTGAATATAATTACGTCTGAGCCGAGTCTGGAAGATTCTGTTTTGCATATTTTGGAACAGGAGGGATATAACCGGGTTGGAGATGATGCGAGGGTTGTAAGTCTATATGCAGAGTTAAACAGAGCTCTGCGCATTGCAAAGCGCAAGATATAATTCGGAGGAGCCTATGTTTAAGGATAAAATGTACCGGGAACTGCGAGAGGGACTGGAACTTTATGAACGGGCGCGTCAGGATGAAACAGGAAATCCCCGGGAGAAGATACAGAAAGAAGCCATTTTGTGTGAATTCCTTAGAAAGGAAAAGGATGGGGACATTCGTTTGGTCATCAGGAAACATAGAGTAGCGCTTGCAGAGAGTAAAGAAACCGGCAGTGTAAATGAATACAAGCGAGAAGTTGAGGGGTATGGAAGGGCTGTAGCGGAATATTTAGAGCAAAATCCCAAGATTGCAGATGCGATTGAGTGTCGGGGGGCGGTCTTCTATGAATTGGACGGGATAGAAGAGGTGGCAGCAAAGATTCTTGACATTCGGAAGGATTTGGGCAGAAAGGACCCCTATATTTCATTGCAGGAGATATATCTGGATTATCGGCTGGGTGTGGCGGATGAACAGATGGTTTTGGAGAAGGCAAGAGAAGTATATGGTGCCAATCGTAAGTACCGTCTCCGTAAGGGATATAAAGAAGTGTTGAAAGGAAGCATTGTTTCAAAGGAAGGAGTGCAGGGCAAGGATGTTGATTTGATTGTAGAAGAACTGTCTGCGGCGATTCTTGTGGCTCAGGCGAAAGCATTTCTGTATGATGCGGGATATCCGTATGATACCGGGAAGAATGAACAGGCGGTGACGGTTCAAAATACAGGGAGAAGACGGCATCAGGTAATGGATTTGGTGGATTTGTATTTTGAAAAAAGAGGCACTTCGGTTATGGAGGAAGGTGTTTCGGGACTGGCTGGACAAGGTTTGGATTATTGCAGCCCTGAATTTAAAAAGCAGTGTCTTGCGGTTTATGATATCTTGCAGGAAGAAGGCAGGGAGGATGTTTGTCTGCCCCTTTATATTGATGTAAATACCGGAGCGGGGATTTATATTATCGGCAGAGCGTTTTTTGCAGAAGATTTCCTGGCAGATGAACGGAAAAAATGGCGAAAAGTAGGAAAGGAATGGGAGGAGTTGACTTGCTATTTTTGCTGTTTGTACTGGGGCGAAATCAGGTCGAATGAATTTGCGGATTTTTATGCAGGATTTCCGGTTACGGTTATGGTGGATCGTGTACACGGAGATGATTTTGGAGCAGTTATCGAAGAATATCAGGGAGTGTTGGAACAAAATTATATAGCATTCAAGATAATCAATAATGAATTTCCGAAAGGGCTGAACAAGAGATACCGATTGTATTTTGAAGAGGATTTTGAAGAGGATGAGGAAATTGCTACGGTAGAAGACTGGCACAGCATGAGAGAAAAAGATTTGCAGAAAAATAAATATATCTAAACGAGGGTAGAAAATGTAGAAAGACCGGATTGTAAATTGACCGGCACAGAGATTGCGGAAGTGCTGTGGGATGTGGTTAAGTTACATTATCTGGCTATAAATCAAAAAATTATAATGTATGTTCGTAAAAATAACGCACACAAAAACAACAAAGTGTACTATATAATCACAGAAACAAAACAGGAAAGGTTTTAACGGGTGATTGTATGAGAGAATATTACATTATTGAAACAGAAAGTACATCTAGTGGAAGTAACGAGGATCCGATCGCTGTTATTGGCGGAATTATTCTTATCGGTGTAATATTGACACTGATAGCCGGAAAAACGGGATTGGTAATATCCCTTGTAGTGCTTGCTCTTTTTGTTGGTTATCTCTTACGAGACTTCATTAAAATAGCGATTTTAATCAAAATTGGTATGTATGGTTATGAGATAGGCGGTTGGATTGGTGCCATCGTGGCATTTATCATTGCGGCCGGTATCATGGAAAGTATCCTGGAAAAGGTGTGAGTGTTATGACTTGCGCATAACACTCACCTGGAATGGATGGAATTAATAAATACCAGAAAACATGCAAAATCGCCGATGCGCATGCGATAACGGGGATTTTCGGCGAGGGACCCCAGGGTGGTGCGCCAGGCGGCATTTTTTCCCTGCGTTTTCACGCGGCGTTCCAAAATGTTAAAGCAATCGATAAGCGCATCGTGACATTTGCTGCGGCTTGCGTCCATCTCCATCTTTTGGTCATGGGAACAGAGAGACCAGTTGGCGCGGTAATCGGCGTATTTGGTTGCCTGTGCAAGCAAATCATCATACAGCTCCAAGGCAATTTCATCAGAGTTAATCTCTGCAAGCATGTCGTTGTGGATTTGTATCATTTCGTCGAAGGAAAGAGATAATTCTGTTTTCAGATATTCATCGTAAGTATTCATATGGCTTCCTTTCTGTTAAGTAAGATGGGAAAATTTTTTTTTGTATATTTCATATTATATCATAACGGTAATAAATTGCAAAAACTTTACAGTTCCCAAGGATTATGTTAATATCTTTTATGTAATAATTTCTTTATTATTCTTTTTATTTTTTCTTTCGATGCTACGTTCGTAGCAGTCTGAATTACCTAATTTCACAATTCAATAAAGGTCTTTACACTATTGTAAAATCCGCCTATAATAGAATTGGAAAGGCGGTGGAAGGATGGAAGAAATGACTGATAGACAATTAAGATATATAAATAGACTGACTATATTTGTAAGAAAATTATTACGTTTAGTACCACAAGAAAAACGTGATGAGTTAGAGTTGGAATTTGACGAAATTTTAGCTGATGTGATGACATATAAAGAAGAAAAGTAACCCCTAACACAGTGTAAAGCCTTTTGTTGAATGATTGGAAAGCAAACGGACTATCCTCGGATAGTCCGTTTTAAACAATCATTTGTACTTTAAGAGATATTACGTTATTCTCCCATGGTCAGTTTTTTTACGGTCTTCAGTGCCTTGTGTACAGGCGGAAGGGAAATAATAATCAGAGTAATCACAGCTTCTGCCAACAGATAAGAGCCATTGTAGAGAGTGGAGTATACTGCCGGGTTCATGCCTTCAGGAGCGTAGGAAGCAAAGAATAGTACGCCGGATAAGAAAGCGAAGACAAAGCGTCCCAGGACGCCCACTACATAGCCGATTTGCAGACCGAATTTCTTGGTGTGAAGGAAGCCGGCAAGACCCAGTGCGCCGAATGCAAGGGGATAGTCCACAAGCATCTGAGGCAGGGTGTAGAAAATGGGTTCCAAAACAAACTGCAATAAGCCGTAAGCCATACCGGTGGTAATACCTGCAACGGGGCCATACCAATAGGCAATTAGCACGATGAAAAGCATGCTGAGCAGGGTGACCGAACCACCCATGGGCATTTCCATGAGCTTTACCATGGAAGTAACCATTGCAAGAGCGATAGCCATGGCAGAGAATACCAGCTGGCGGGTAGTAATCTTAGTACTTGCATTGTTTTTGCGTTTGTAAATAATGAGAGCGATGCCGATTAAGGCCAGAATTGCGACCACGATGATACAGATACCGATTGTGGTCAGCATAACGGCATCATCACCCCACACATCAGTGGGGGTTGCAAAAAAGTTATTCATAAAAAAATCCTCCTTCGTTGTGCGAGGAGGGTCAACATCGGGTTTCGGACAAATTCATACAATTGCGCGCGTGTGGCAGTTGCTTATGGGTAGTGTTAATATCCCTGTAAAATATAGACTGCAAAATACCACGATTATATGCATGAACGAAACGATTGCTTCCCTACGCCGGTATTACCCGGTTCAGGTA
>SVFL01000044.1 GCA_015056885.1 Lachnospiraceae bacterium | reverse complement strand
CTTTACCGAAACCCATTTCAAAAGTAACCATGACACATGCTCTTAATTGGCTGGAAAGTGCACGAGAACGGCTAAGACAATTTGAGAAAAAAACAATATCCATTGAAGATAAAATGGCTGAAATTCGATTGGTTAACAAAGCCAAATGGCTTCTAATCAGCGAACTTAAAATGAGCGAACCGGATGCTCATCGCTATGTAGAAAAACAGGCAATGGACCGCTGTGTTTCCAGAAGATGCATCGCGGAAGAAATTATCAAGACTTACACTTAATCCCCTACATAAGCAGGGTGGTAATATTTCCCTTTCATTACTACTCTGCTATTTTATCGCCTTTTACCCTTTAATTGTCTTTACCAAACAAAAGCCTGCAAAAAAGAAAATAGGCGGCCGTTTCTCACAGCTGTCTACCCGCCAATGGAATATTTGGATTCGGGCATTACCCATGCCTTCCTACGGTCTATAATTATACTAGCATAAGAATAACAACTGAGCCAAGCTCATCTACTAATACACGTAATGTGACCTGTTAGTCATTTTACAATAAATGCAATTGTATTTAGCAACATTGCAGCCAAAAACATACTACCTGTAATAAAATCTGATTTATCTTTACTTTCTCTTGCTTTGCTTATATAAGTTGCCCCATTGTATGCACAAATCAAACTAACTAGTGGAGTAGGTGGAACTTCTTTCCACAAAGAAATCTGCACCATTATAATAAAAACTATGCTCATTATTATAATTCCCTTGCGCATAGACTTTAAGTTTAACATTTCATTATAACTTGCAACTTTTTCTAATGTGTCTTTCATTTCTTCATTCATATTCTCGCTTTTCCTCTTTCCATCAATAATTTCTTTAACCTCTACCTCATAGTACTCCGCCAGAGTAATCAACATGCTCAAATCAGGCATATTACTTCCGGTTTCCCATCTTGATACAGACCTACGAGACACATTGAACTGTTCTGCAAGTTGTTCTTGGGTAAGCCCTTTTTCTTTACGGAGTTCCTTTAGAAATTCTCCAATTTTAATTTGATTCATTGTTTTTAAGACCTCCTTTCAAGAATATTGTACATATAGATACGTAAAAAATACAGGACACCAAGCGAGCAATGCCCTATTTTTTTAACGAGACACCTTTGTCTCATCTCACTTTCTTCGCATAGCTAAAAAATTATTTGTCAATTTCCTTATCATACACCTTTTTCGAATATATAACTGCTACAACCGCTGCTAATAATAAATAAATCAACATAAAGATTGTTCCAGTCATTCCACTTGTATATATAGTTGTAATGATAGTCAATAAACCAGTAACAATAATACATATTGCACCAAAGCGATTACTCTTTCTCCACGTATTGTCATTATGCATACTCCAAACGGTTCGAAGTCCTACTACCGCATTTCGTTTTGCTTTTGTCATAAAATTGCCTAATACAATAAACATAATGCCACATAAAATACAGGAAACTTTTGCAATATCAATAGTAGCCTGAAGACTACCCGTATTTGCTTGTATCCAGGAAGAGTATAGAATAAAATAGTGCATAATGCCGAACATAATAGCCTGCGAAAGTCCTACAACACACAATACTTTTGCAGAAGATTTTGCTTCCATTTGTTCCTTTTCAGTTTTTGCTGTTTTTGATTTTTTTTCAAATACATTGATTAGCAAATGCCAAAATAGTGTAATAAACAAAATACTTATTGGGAAAATAAGACTTTCTGTTTTACTTCCCCATCTGTCAGTATTTCCTTCCAAATCATGATGCATAGGTATAACATCCGGCATAAACTGTAGTACCACACTTGTGACTACAACTGGAATCATTGCTACTATCCACATTATTTTTTTCATCTTTATTTTCCTCCAAACTGATTAACCCATATAATTAATTCTTCAAAAACTGTAGTATTGATTTCATAATAAACAAAGTTTTTTTCTTTATATTCAGATACTAAATCAGCACTCTTTAATAGTTTCAAATGATAAGAAAGTGCCGCTGGTGTAATTTGCAATTCTTCCGCAATCTCTCCGGCATTTAATCGTCCATTCTTTAGCATCGTAAGAATATCTCTTCTTTGACTGTCTGCTAGTACTTTAAAAATATTTGTTTCTCTCATATCTCTTACCTATTTAAAATTTTCTTTAAATAGATATTAACACACCTTTCTTTAATTTACAAGAGGTATTTAAAAATATTTTTAAATAGAAAAAACACGCTGAAGAACCAACGTGTCCATTCTATCAATATAAAAAAGCAACTAATTAACCAGCTGTTAAACTTCGAGTTTTTCTTTCCCTTGTTTTTTCCCTTATCAGAGGTCCTAACCAACAGCAAAACATTTCATTTTCTACTGTTTTCTAAATGTGATGTTACCGGTCTCCCAATCCATCGATTCAACAATCGCCAAAGACTCCAATTGGTATCCTAAATTTCTGATTATTATTCCACCTGTCTGAAACCCTTTTTCAACTGCAATTCCAATTCCTTCCACTGTTGCACCTGCTGAATTGACAATCTGAATCAATCCCTGAAGGGCACAACCATTCGCAAGGAAATCATCAATCAGTAACACATGATCATTTTCATTTAAAAATTTCTTTGAAACAATAACCTGATTTTTATTCTTATGTGTAAAAGATTCTACCTCTGCTGTATACACATCTCCTTCCAGGTTAATACTTTTTGACTTTTTAGCAAATACCACAGGCACACCAAAATGTTGCGCAACAATACAGGCAATTCCAATACCTGATGCTTCAATGGTAAGAATTTTCGTAATATGCTTTCCTTCGAAGCGCTTTTTCCACTCTTTGCCCATTTCATTGAACAAATCTATATCCATCTGATGATTTAAAAAACTATCTACTTTTAGTACATTACCTTCTTTCACAATTCCTTCTTTTACGATTTTTTCCTCTAAGAAATTCATCTTTTTCACTCCTTTTATCTTATAATGTTTTCTCTATCTCCATATTCTGCGGCAAAATCAAATTTAAAATAATGGATGTAACAAATACTACTGCCACTACGTTAGCTGAAAATACAGACTGTATCATTTCCGGGAATTCATGCCAGAGCCCAATCTCGCTGGCCGTTGTAAATCCAATACCAACAGACAAAGAAAGTGCTACAATCGTTATATTTCTTTGATTAAATCCTGCTTTTGCCACCATCTGCATACCCGATGTAAGAATTGTACCAAACATCATGATTGTACATCCCCCCAGCACAGATTCCGGCAGGGACGCAAAAAAGTTTCCAACAGGAGGAATCAGACCTGCAATCATCATACAAACCGCTCCTGTCATAATTGTAAATCTATTCACAACCTTCGTCATAGCAATCAAACCTACGTTTTGCGAAAATGAGGTTACCGGGGGACAGCCAAACAAAGAGGCAATTGCAGATGCATATCCATCACAGGCAAGTGAACCGGAAATTTCTCTGTCCGTAATTTCCCTGTTTAAACCGGTAGCTGCCATTGCTGAAGTATCTCCGATTGTTTCTGCTGCAGACACAAGATAAATAATGCAAACCGAAAAAATAGCTGAAATATGAAACTCTGGTACATAAGGCATAATTTTCGGAAGAGAGATGAAACCATCCGCAAAAATCATGGACAAATCAACTTTTCCCATAAAAATTGCAACCACATAACCGACAGCCAAGCCAACTAATACAGAGAGTTGTTTCAAATATCCCTTTGCCATACAATTCCACAAAAGACATACGACTAACGTAATTGTACCCAGTAATAAATTGTTTAAAGAACCAAAATCTTCTGCATATCCTCCCCCAAAAGATCTTGCCCCTACTGCAAATAACGAAAAACCGATGGCTGTTACCACCGAAGCTGCAACAATGGGAGATATTATTTTTCTCCAATATTTTGCAAACAAACCTAATGTACCTTCAAAAATACCGCCTGCCAATACTGCTCCTATCACCGTCGGGTAACCATAATTAACTGCAATCGTGCTCAATGCGGTCACAAAAGTAAAACTAACACCCATTACAATCGGAAGTTTGGAGCCAATCCTCCAAACAGGATAAAGCTGAATTAATGTAGCTATTCCAGCCACAAACATGGCATTTTGAAGCAAAACTGCTATTTCGTCCTGAGACAAACCTCCTGCCGCTGCAATAATTGTAATTGGAGTCAGATTTGCAACAAACATTGCCAAAATATGCTGAATCCCAAACGGAATTGCCTTTAAAAGAGGAACTCGTCCATCCAACTGATATATATTACCTACATTACTCGTTTTGTTACTCATAATACCTTCCTCTCCCAAGTATAATAAAGACCTTATGATTATTGTTTTATTATACTTTATCGTATATATTCTTTCAAGTTAAAGACGCCTCAAAAAGCCCCTGCCATAAAAACATCCCGGCAAGGGCTCCTGTTCTAATCACATCTTTTACATTATTTCATTTTAGTAAGAAGCTTTACTGCCTCCTCCTTAGCCTCGTCATAGAGAAAATCATCAATATCTGTTTTGGCATTAACCAGTCCCTCAAAGTGACCCTTGGGCAGCTTGAACTCAAACAACCGGTCTATGATTTCGATAGCGCTATCTGCATCAAAACTATCGATTACTTGAATCAGATTCTCTAATTCCTCTATATACCTGCCTGCAGGCAACTCTTCGGTACCGCTTTCCACCAGTTCCTCCTTGGGCGGTAATAGCGGTTCAATTCGGTCCAACATAGCTTTGTAGGCTGCAATGATATTCTCACCATCCTCATCGATGTATGCAAACCGCTCTTCCTTGCCCGCAAACTCATGCTCCTTGGCATACTCGGAAAGCTCCATCTCGCCGATGCTGGCCGCCACACTCTTCAACGCATGTACCTCGATGGTATAATTCTTGTAATTCTTCTCTTCCAGGTATTGCTTTAAAAGCGCTATCTTTTTCTGCCCATCGTAATAAACGACCTCAAGAAGTTCCGGATTATTGGCCTCCAGTCCGGTCTTAGCCACAGGCATTTCTGTTACAGGAGACAAATCCTTCACCTGCTTCTCCTTGGGAATCCAATGGCTCATAACCGCTCCCAATAACTTTACATCCAACGGTTTGGCCAGGAAATCATTCATGCCGGATTCTAAGAACATTTCTTCCACACCCTTAATAGCATTTGCTGTCAGCGCAATAATAGGAACCGTTCCGGCATAGGCCGTACCTATCTGCCGAATAAGCTTCGTCGCTTCCACACCATCCATCTGAGGCATCATATGATCCATGAAAATAATATCAAATTCTTCACCACTCTTGATGGCATCAATGGCTTCAAAACCACTGGACACCAATTTAATCTGAGCCTTATATGTACTAAGGAACCCTTCAGCCACCTTCAGATTTACAAAGTTATCATCCACTACCAAAAGCTTGGCATCCGGGCAACAGAACCGGTTAATGGCGCTGCTTTGCGTTTTGCGCCGGCCTCCGGAATTCTCTCCATTAAAAATAGATACCATGGAGAACAATGTCACAGGTTTTCTGCAGTACACAATATTACTATAGATATCTTCCTCGATAAAGTCATTGGTTCCCGCAAGCATCACCGGAACAATATTAGCCTCCGTCAGTCTATTAGCCTGGGACATGACGGCAGCAATACCATCCTGATAATCCACCAGAAGATATTCTTTCCGCCCATCCACTCCCTGTAAATGCTGTACCTCATCCAAATCCTGCAAAATCTTATAACCGACTGACACAGAATCTAACATCTTTGTCAAGCTCTCCCGGTAATAATCATTTTGCTCATACAGATAAACAAAATAATTTTTGTCCTTATCATGCGTAGCACAGGGATTAGCATCCAGAATTTTCTGTTCTATGGTGACAATAAAAGTAGTGCCCTTACCATATTCACTTTCCAATGCAATATTGCCCCTCATCAGCTTCGCCAGCTGCGCAGAAATTGCAAGTCCCAGACCGGTTCCCTCAATACTGCGATTCTTTTTGGTATCAACCTGCGTAAACGCACTAAACAACCGCTCCTGATCCTCCGGCTTTATACCGATTCCCGTATCCGCAATCCGGAAGATTAATTTGGCGGTATCTTCCTCTTTTCGCTCAAAATCAATACCCAAAGATATCTTGCCATGATTGGTAAATTTTACTGCATTTCCCAACAGGTTCAACAGAATCTGTTTGATACGAAGCTCATCTCCCAAAAGACTTCTGGGAATATTGGGATTCACATCTACCACAAACACAACATCCTTGCTTGCCAGACGGGTATTAATAATATTCAAAATATCATTCACGGTAGATGTGATAATATATTCATCCTCAACAATCTCCATCCGTCCGGCATCAATTTTGGAGAAATCAAGGATGTCATTAATAATCTCTAAAAGACTGTCACCGGAGGTTTTAATGGTATTCACATACTCAGCGCTAAGAGGCGGAAGCTCTGTTCTCGCCAAAAGCTCTGCCATACCACATATTGCATTCATAGGTGTGCGAATCTCATGTGACATATTCGCCAGAAAGTCCGATTTGGCCTTCGCAGCGGCTTCTGCTTCGCTCTTCTTAATCTCAACCACTTTGAGCAGATACTGCACATTCATTGTCTGTTGTCTGGCAATCCGCATTTGTCGCTTATTCCAAACAATCAAAACAACAATCATAACCATTCCAATATATAACGATGCCGTTTTTACCAAAAATGACGAAATATGATTTGCCTCAGCAATTCCATGAAACACAATATCCGGACAAACGACCAGACTGATTGCATACATCAGCGTAACATACACAATCTGCAAAGTAGTAATCACCGTATCCTGATACAGTGCCGTCAAACACACAATTGCCAACAAAGTTCCCTGAATACTTCCCATATTGCGGTGATGGACAGCATATAAAGTTGCAAATGCCAACAACAATATACCGGCAATCACTCCATGATATTTCACCGGAAAGTCGCTGCTAAATGTGGGATAAATCATCAAAATCGGTATGATTATACAAAAAAGTAATATATAATTCGGCAACTGCATTGTATTACTTGCCACCAAAAAATATACACAAAATGCCGTTAATACAAAATAGATTATTTTCGCTATCGTCGCATTTTCAGACTCTGCTTTTCTATGAAGTTCTGCTGTACTGTTTAATTCTCCCATCGCATAACCTCTCTTTCGCCTAATTTTCCGTCTCTAAATTCCAGTATAATAATTATACAGAAACTTTCATATACCGTCAACAAATCCCTATTTAACAAGAAAATTGACTTGTATTTTCATGCATGATAAAATGTATTCATTAATACACATTTCATGGGAAAGGAGCATCCTTATGCGTCATATATTTATTATTAATCCGGCTGCCGGCAAACATGACATCAGTGAAACCATAAGAACCGACATCGAAAAAATATGTGCCGAGCGCAATATTGATCCGCTCATTTTTATATCGGAATACGCCGGATATGAGAGAGATATGACCAGAAAGATGTGTACTCTGTTTTCCAACGAACCCATTCGTTTCTACAGCATTGGTGGCTCCGGTACTCTGTATCAGATTATTAGCGGAATTACTAATTTTGAAACAACCGAGGTGGCTTGTTTCGCTTCCGGTCTGACTAACGATTTATTGAAATGCTATGTGGGTGATATTTCCGCTTTTCGTTCTCTTGAGAAATTGATAGACGGCAAAACAGATTATCTTGATTTGATAGAAATGGGAGATGTGAAATGTCCTAACTTTATTTCCTTTGGTCTTGGTACCGGTTATTTTTCCGACAGATTCCTCTTTAGGGTAATGTCAACCATTGCACCACAATTCTCCTACACCTTAGGCATTATCTCCGACTTGCTGTGCAATCAGATTATTCATTATGAAATCAAAATAGACGGTGTGGAGTACAGTAATCCCTATGCACTGGTAGTCTGCTTCAACGGACTATGCATGGGCGGAAGCATTATTCCCTACAGGTCCCCCCGCCCCAATGACGGTACACTTAACTTTGTCTTGATTGAAAACATGTCCCGTCTGGAACAGTTTAAAACACTGTTTGCCCTTAAAGCAGGTAAAACAGACAAAATCGGCAGTAAAATACGTATGATTAAAGGCACCAAAATGGAGGTAGCCCGCAAGGACGGCCAGCTCCTTTTATTTAACTGCGATGGCGAAGGCGAATGCAGCACAAACGGAAGTGCCACATTCCGCGTCAAGCCCAAGAGTTTACAGTTTATTGTCCCCAGGGAGGTTCAGATACTGTCAGCAGAAGAATAAGTTCACTCCAAAGTAAAATAGCGCATCAAAAAAACCCTTGCAAGCTTCTGCCTGCAAGGGTTTTGAATATTTCCAATATACGATTAACGCTTGGAGAACTGAGGTGCACGACGTGCAGCCTTCAAACCGTATTTCTTTCTCTCCTTCATACGAGGGTCTCTGGTCAGGAAACCTGCCTTCTTCAGAACGGGTCTGAACTCGCCGTCTACCTGAAGCAAAGCTCTAGCGATGCCGTGTCTTACAGCACCAGCCTGGCCGGTGTATCCACCGCCCTTAACATTTACGATTACGTCAAACTTCTCAGCGGTCTCGGTAGCAACCAGGGGCTGACGAACGATAACCTTCAGAGTCTCAAGACCGAAATAGTCGTTCATGTCTCTCTTGTTGATGGTTACGTTGCCCTTACCGGGTACCAGATATACTCTGGCAATTGCTTTCTTTCTTCTACCTGTACCGTAGTATCTCTCTGTCTTAGCCATGATTTATTATCCTCCTTCCAGTCCTTTAGAATGTCAGCACTTCAGGCTTCTGTGCAGCATGATTGTGCTCAGGTCCTGCATATACGTGCAACTTGGTGTACATCTGTCTTCCTAAAGGTCCCTTGGGAAGCATTCCCTTAACTGCCAGCTCGATAACCTCTTCAGGCTTCTTAGCAAGCTTCTCCTTCAGAGTGGTCTCTTTCATACCACCTACGTAATCAGAGTGATGATAGTAAACCTTCTGATCCATCTTCTTACCGGTTACCTGAATCTTCTCTGCATTGATAACGATTACATAATCTCCGGTATCGATGTGGGGGGTAAAGATAGGCTTGTTCTTACCTCTCAAAACCTTGGCAACCTCAGAAGCCAAACGGCCGAGGGTCATGCCTGTAGCGTCTACTACATACCATTTTCTATCGATTGTAGCCGGACTAGCCATAAATGTTTTCATGATGTTTCCTCCATAATACTTTTGCAAATTTGTCTTGCTCACTCATGCTTGGCGGATGTCCGGCCACCTCCCACGGGCTCACAAAACGGTTTCTGATGCAATGTAGTTCTTTATTCAAAATACGTCGTCGGGGCTTTGACTCCGTATTTCTAAACACTGTCACACAGTTTTATATTATATGATACGAAACTTTCGCTGTCAAGAGCAAAATACAATATTTCGTGCATTTTTTCTATAGGTATGTTATACTCATATCAATTGAAAGATAGCTTTACTTTTCCACAATAACTTCACACATTACTTATATCAAAATACGAAAAGGATACGCAAGACCATGAGTGATATTGATAAGAATACATGCCCTGTATGTTTCACCAAAATGCATAAGGTCAAAAAAGTTCTCACCTGCCCGGAGTGCGGCTACAAATATTGTGACCATAATCGTGACAGAGAGGATATGTTTGACACCTCTCATACACATGAGTCCAATTATACCACATATACCAATACAGAGGCAAGCTCGCAGAGTACATCTACAGACTATGTACAATCCAACAACCATACCAGTCAGCAGACGATACACGTACAGCCTGACTACTCATCAGATAGTCCCAAAAAGAAATCCTCTGCATCTAAACTCATTAAAATAATCATTATTTTTTATTTAATTATGTTTTTCTGTCCCTTTGTCTGTTTTGGTTTGAGTGCTATTTTTAACGTAGCATTAGGCACCCATATTAACGAACAATTCAACAGCTCAGAAGAAATCGCGCCTTCCTCTCTGTTACCGAAACATATTGATGGCGATGCCCCTATTCTGTTAGACAGTGAAGACGGTGAGTTTATCCCCGAATTACTTTGTAGCGTTTTTGATACTACGGATTGGGAAAGTATAACAAATGAAGAGATTTACTCTATAGATTTCTTGGAAATTCACCGCGACTACGACAATTATTTATGTGCCTCTTATTATAACAAAGATGGTTCCACCGGTCAGTTTGCCTCCAAACTCACGGAATTGGATTCCTCCGACCTAAATGTTTTCATTGGCTTGGAACTTCTGTATACAGAAGAAGTTCATTATTCCCCTGAAGATTTGTGTGATTTGCAATTGCTTCATACCCTTGCCTGCAGTAACAGTCCTGCGGAAGTCATCAAAATAGTTCATGACCCGGCGCAACTTACGGAATTATCCTTATCATTTTATGATACATCTGCCGATTTAACAGGTATTGAAGAATTTATTAATGTAAACATTTTGCAAATCAATGCCCCTGATACCGGAATTACAAATACATCTGTTTTGACAGGCATGGAGCATTTAGAGTCTTTAAGTCTGTCTGACAATGGTACAATTCAGGATTTTGATTTTTTAAATGAATTAACTCAGCTTTACTTTTTGAAACTGGCCGCTCCCGGGCTCTCTGATTTATCCTTTGTAGAAAATATGCCGGAATTGTCCTCTTTGTATATCGGTGTTGCTACGAATATTACAGACATTAGCCCATTACTTGCAAGAGCAGATACCCTGAGGAATCTGGATTTATCCTATAATCCAAATATCAAAGATTTCGCCCCTTTGGCAAAACTACCTAATTTGGAGGATGTTACTATATCCTTCTGTGACATCTCCGATATCAGTTATTTGTCAGAACTGGAAAATCTTTCCTATCTGATTATCGGGGGCAACCAAATAAAGTCTCTGGAACCGATTGCCAAACTACCCAATCTGCAATTTGTCTCAACCTCCGGCAATCCCATCGAAGATTTCGCAGGTCTGGATGATATTGTGATGCACTATTCTTTCTAAACCAAAATAATAAAATTCCCGTGTGAGAACGGTAAAACATATTACCGTCACTCGCACGGGAATTCATATTTCATAAGCATTAATCCATGGGCCGGAGCCGTAGGTCCGGCTTTTTGTCTGTCACAGGCTTTAAGCACCTCTTCCATAGACTCAGGACTTCTCCTGCCCTGTCCCACTTCCATCAATGTCCCTGCAATAATCCGTACCATATTATAAAGAAAACCATTACCGCAAACACGGATAACCACATCAGGTCCCTGCTCCTCTACCTCAAGAGCATATATGGTTCGCACAGTGGTCTCCACCTGGGCGCCTGTCTGGCAAAAGCTTTTAAAATCATGCTCTCCCGTCAAATAGGCGGCCGCCTTGCGCATCTTCTCCACGTCCAGCTTATAATACGTAAAATAAGAATACAAACGTTTCACCGGCATGGGAAACTGTCCTCTGTAAATGCGGTATTCATAGGTCTTACGGCTGTCACAATGTCTCGGATGCCAGTCAGCTGCAACCTCTTCCGAAGCCTGAATCCGAATATCCTCCGGTAGTCTCTGATTCAACGCATAGGAAACCTTCTCCGCAGGCATGCGAGCCTGGGTATCAAAAACAGCAATATTGCCCAATGCATGAACACCGGAATCCGTCCGGCTTGCTCCGATTACCTTAATATCTTCCTTAAACAAATCTGACAGACATCTGTTTAATTCACTTTCTATCGTAATACCATTATTTTGCAACTGCCATCCACAATAATTGGTCCCGTCGTAGGCAACTGTCAGGCGAATTCTTTTTACACTCATAAAACAATCCTCCCTACAAACACACTACCCACCAGATAGATAATCAAAACCACATACGCAAGATAGTCACGCCTTTTATATAGTAGAGGCTTCATCTTGGTACGTCCCTCTCCGCCCCGGTAACATCTGGCTTCCATAGCCATCGCCAGGTCGTTAGCTCTGCGGAATGCAGAAATAAACAAGGGCACCAAAAGGGGCACCATAGCCTTGGCCCGTTTAAACAGATTTCCGCTCTCAAAATCAGCTCCTCTTGCTATCTGGGCCTTCATAATTTTATCAGTCTCTTCCAGCAAAATCGGTATAAACCGAAGGGCAATAGACATCATCATTGCCAGTTCATGAACCGGCACCTTAATAACCTTCAAAGGTTTGAGCAACTTCTCAATGCCATCTGTAAGATTGTTGGGAGTAGTGGTAAGTGTCATCACAGAAGAACCGATGATAAGGAGACTCAAACGCACCGCCATGGTTGCTGCCAGCCAAATTCCTTCCCAGGTAATCTTCAGCTTCCAAACGCTCACAACCGCTGTTCCGGGAGTCAGAAAAAGGTTGAAACCAACCGTAATCAAAAGCAAAAAAAGGATTCCTCTCATGCCCTTTATCATAAAGCGAAACGGTACATTTGACAGCTTGATTACAATTCCCAAAAACAGTGCAGCAACCAGATATCCTACAAAATTTTTGAATAAAAATAATGCGAGAATATACATAATTGTCCCGCCCAGTTTCACCCGGGGGTCCAACCTATGAATCACAGATTCCGTTTGATAATATTGTCCTAAAGTGATTTCTCGTAACATATAGCTCCTTAGAAAAATTATTATTTGTGCAATGCTTTGACAATCTCAGACGCTGCTTCACTAATTGTGGTTACAGAAGTATCTACCGGCAGTCCCTTTTCCTGTAATGCATTTAAAATATAAGTAACCTGAGGAGCTGCAAGCCCCACCTCTTCTAGTTCCTTATAATGGGCAAATACATTTTTCGGAGTATCATCAAAAAGTACGCTGCCCTGATTCATTACGATGATACGGTCCACATACTCTGCCACATCTTCCATACTATGAGACACCAACAAGATAGTCATGCCGGTCTCCTGCTGTAACTTTTTAACCTGCTGTAAAATCTCATCACGTCCCTTGGGGTCCAATCCTGCTGTTGGCTCATCCAATATGAGCACCTCCGGCTTCATGGCAAGCACTCCGGCAATGGCTGCCCGACGCTTCTGACCTCCGGACAATTCAAAGGGAGATTGGTAAAATAATTCATTGGGAAATCCCACCTTGCGAAGTGCATCATAAGCACGAAGTTCCACTTCTTTTTTGTCCAGCCCCAAATTCTTCGGCCCAAAACATACATCAGAAAAAACATCTACCTCAAAAAGCTGATGTTCCGGATACTGAAAAACAAGTCCAACCTTGCTGCGAAGCTCCTTCATATTATAATCGTCATCGTATATATCCTGACCATTATAATAAATATGACCGTCCGTAGCCTTCACAAGACCGTTCAGATGCTGCATCAGCGTGGATTTTCCGGAACCGGTATGTCCGATGATTCCAACAAACTCTCCGTCCTTAATCTGCAGGCAGATATCCTTTAACGCATGCATAGCCAGCGGTGTGTCCGCACCATATATATAATTTACATGATCTAAAATAATAGACACTCTATACTTTCCTTTCCTTATCCGGAATATCTTCTTTCAATTCTTCTTATGCCCTAAGATATCCCTGCTTCTGCATGGCTTCCACAAGCTCTGCGGTAGTCAAAATCCCTGCAGGCAGATTCAACCCCTGTCTGCTCAATTCATGGGCTAGAAGGGTTACCTGGGGCACATCTAACCGCAACTCTTTTAGACGCTCCACTTGAGAAAAAATCTCTTTCGGTGTTCCCTCCATAGCCACCTTTCCATTGTCCATTACAAACACACGGTCTGCATATATGGTTTCTTCCATATAATGTGTTATCAATATGACGGTTACCTTTTCAACGTCGTTTAGGGCCCTTACCGCACGAATCACATCCTTACGACCATTGGGGTCGAGCATTGCCGTCGGCTCATCTAAAATAATGCATTTGGGATGCATTGCAAGAACTCCTGCAATAGAGACACGTTGTTTCTGTCCTCCCGACAATTTATTGGGAGAAAACTTGCAATATTTATACATGCCAACCGCTTTCAGACTCTCCTCCACTCGCTCCCAAATCTGCTTGGTAGGAATTCCCATATTTTCCGGTCCAAAGCCAACATCCTCCTCTACAACCTGACCGATAATCTGGTTGTCCGGATTTTGAAATACCATTCCGGCTGCCTGACGGATATCCCAAATATTTTCCTCATTGGAAGTATCCTTGCCATCCACCCAGATAGTACCCTCTGTAGGATTCAAAATAGCATTCATATGTTTGGCAAGAGTAGACTTTCCGGAACCATTGTGTCCCAAAATAGCAATAAACTCCCCTGCATGAATATTGATGGAAACATCATCCACTGCTTTCACAATGTCCTCTACATTTCCTTCATCATCACGCCTGATATATTCGTATATTAAGTTCTTTGTCTTAATAATTCCCATATTATATTCCTTTTCGCAAGCATATCAAATCGCTTAGTTTTCATTGTACTAAATTCGAATTAGAATTACAAGTGGAATAAGTTGATTAGAAAAGCTTAGCTGTGATATAATTTGAAAGATATCTTGCGACAGTCGGAAGCACAATTTCTCCGGCAATAAATGAAAGAGGTAAAAAAATTGATTGATAAAATGAAACTCATAAAAGCTTTTGGTGTTCTGATTGCAGTATTTGCTGCCGTGGGCATCGCTACCTATATAAATGATAAAAACTCCATGACCCTGCAGGAATACGGGCAACAAAACCCGGAAGCACTGTTACCGGTTGAAAGCAAATCACCGGATATTCCCCACATCGCAGTAAGCTCCGGTGATGTGTCCGGAAATATTTCAGGCGTCGGGCATGTATCCGGTTCGGATATCTTACTAACCGATGTCTCTGATTCCGATATTTCTGCCGGTGATACCGAAACACCTTATATCTCACCGGATCGTGTAACCTATGTTACAGATGCAGGAAATCTTGCAGCAGAATTTTATTATGAACCCTTATCTGAGGGTTTGAAAGCACGAATCACCGGAATATCCTATCCGGCTGAGGACAACGGCAATCTTGCCATCAGCTATGAAGACCTGCGTTATGTACACATTCTACACTACAATTTCGATGGAATGTCCACAGAAGGCGAACTGATTTGTAACGAATATATCGCTGAAGATTTGCTTGATATTTTCTATGAACTTCATCGCAACGAATACCAGCTGGAACGTGTACGCCTGATTGACGAGTACGGTGGGGATGACACCGCTTCCATGGAGGATAACAATACCTCCTGCTTCAACTACCGAGTGGTGGATAATACCACCAGCCTGTCCAAACATGCATTGGGACTAGCCTTGGATATTAACCCTTTTTATAATCCCTATGTGACCTATCCAAACGGAAATATACGCATTTCCCCCCAAGGCTCCGAGCCCTACACGGACAGAAGCGCAGACTTCCCTTACAAGATTGACGAAAATGATTTGTGTTACAAACTCTTTACCGAACATGGTTTTACCTGGGGAGGTAACTGGAATTCCTTAAAGGACTACCAGCACTTCCAGAAGACACCATAACGATCCCCCCAATGTACTAAAAAGCCCCGAACACATCACTGTGTCCGGGGCATATTTCATTTTGATTATACCAGCTCCAGAACTACTTCCATAGCTGCGTCACCCTTACGAAGACCAATCTTAACGATTCTGGTGTAACCACCCTTACGGTCAGCGTACTTAGGTGCATACTCATCAAACAACTTAGCTACCAAATCAACTTCCTTGGTGCCTCTCTTCTTACCAGCTGCCTCTTCAGGAACAACGGTAACAGTGTTAAGAACCTTGAGCATCTGACGTCTAGCGTGCAGTCTGGAAGGAAGATCCTTCTTAATCTGCTTCTCAACGGTCTCATACTTGGTAACCTTCTTGCCGTCAACAACTTCCTTTACTCTCTTACCCTCAGCATCCTTTACAGGAACCTTAGCGGTAACGGTAACCATCTCATAGTTGTCTTTCTCTCTTACTGCCATTGCAATAAGACCTTCAGCAATCTTTCTTACTTCCTTAGCCTTAGCCTCGGTGGTAACAATCTTACCATTGTTGATAAGTGCAGTTACCTGGTTTCTCAATAATGCTTTTCTCTGGTCAGAAGTTCTGCCGAGCTTTCTATACTTTGCCATGATTTTATTTTCCTTTCTCCATTCATGGAACATCCGGCCACGCTCTTTGGGCTTACTTACCGAATGCCTGGACAGCTTTTGCTGTCTTTCATTGTACCATTTTGAAGATAACCCGGTGCATACCCTTTGGATTTACCGCACCGGGAAAATCTTTATTTGATTCAAAACTAAATCCTAGTTGTCTTCGCTGGGATTGAGCTGCAAGCCCAACTCTTTCAGCTTTGCAAGCACTTCCTCTAAGGACTTACGACCCAGGTTACGAACCTTCATCATATCCTCGGAAGTCTTGTTGGTCAACTCCTCAACAGTGTTGATACCGGCTCTCTTCAAGCAGTTGTAGGAACGAACGGAAAGCTCCAGCTCGTCGATGCTCATCTCAAGCACCTTCTCCTTCTCATCATCTTCCTTCTCAACCATAACGTCAATCATCTTAGCGTTCTCGGAGAGGTCAATGAAGAGACTCAAATGCTCACTAAGTACCTTTGCTGCAAGGCTGACAGCCTCATCAGGAACCAAAGTTCCGTTGGTATATACATCCAATGTCAGCTTGTCGAAGTCAGTAATCTGACCTACACGGGTATTTTCAACTGTAACATTAACTCTCTCTACAGGAGTGTAAATAGAGTCAATAGGAATCACACCGATAGGTAAATCATCGCGTTTGTTCTTATCAGCGCTTACGTAACCACGATTACGGGTAATAGTCAACTCCATGTAAAGCTTGGTGTCCTTGCCACTCAAAGTAGCAATTACCAAATCAGGATTGAGAATCTCGATATCCTGATCACACTGAATATCGGAAGCGTGGACAACGCCCTCGCCCTCGAACTCGATATATGCGGTCTTTGCCTCATTAGTCTCGCTGGAGTCCTTAATAGCAAGACTCTTGATGTTCATGATAATCTCAGTCACATCTTCCTTAACGCCGGGGATAGAACTGAACTCGTGTAAAACGCCTTCAATCTTCACCTGACTTACAGCAGCACCGGGCAAAGAAGACAGCATAATTCTTCTGAGGGAGTTACCAAGGGTGATACCATAGCCTCTCTCCAAGGGCTCAACTACGAATTTGCCGTACTTTTTGTCTTCTGAAATCTCAACAACCTCAATATTGGGTCTCTCAAAATCAAACACTGCAAATACCCTCCTTTTCTATGTGAATCTATGTGGATAGCTCTACTAATTATTATTTGGAGTACAACTCGACGATAAGCATCTCATCTACGGGAACATCAATCATCTCTCTGGTAGGAAGATTCTTGATAGTACCCTTGAAGTTGTCAATATCAACATCCATCCACTCGGGAACCAGTCTGCCACCGGTAACCTCTACGATGTCCTTATATCTCTGAAGAGACTTGGACTTCTCTCTGATCTCGATAACATCACCAGCCTTGATAAGGTAAGAAGGAATATTTACCTGCTTGCCGTTAACAAGTACGTGCTTGTGACCTACAATCTGTCTAGCTTCTCTTCTGGTTCTTGCAAATCCCATTCTGAAGATTACGCTGTCCAGTCTGGTCTCCAGGATAACCATAAGGTTCTCACCGGTCATTCCCTTCATTCTATCAGCCTTCTCATAGTAGTTTCTGAAAGGCTTCTCCAGAACGCCGTAAATGAACTTAGCTTTCTGCTTCTCACGAAGCTGAAGACCATACTCACTTACCTTCTTGCCTGCTCTTGCATTGGTTCTGTTGGACTTCTTGTCATAACCCAAATATACAGGGTCAAGACCAAGGGATCTACATCTCTTTAATACGGGTACGCGATTAACTGCCATTTTCTTAATTTCCTTTCTTGTCTGTTTACAACACCGTTTCCAGTGCCTTCTTCCAACCTTAGTTTACATAACTCTTCACAGAACTCATATATGCTTGCATATATGCCGCAAGAATCCTTTAGGATTCTTGCAGAGAAAATATAGTAGTTCTTAGGCGACGTATTGTGTCGCCTTAGAACTTCTTTTTCTCTTAGACTCTACGACGCTTGGGAGGGCGGCATCCGTTGTGAGGAACAGGAGTTACGTCACGGATACTTACTACCTCAAGACCACAAGCAGAGAGTGCTCTGATTGCTGCCTCACGACCTGAACCGGGTCCCTTAACGAATACGTCAACAACCTTCAAGCCATGAATCATTGCTGCCTTAGCAGCGGTCTCAGCTGCCATCTGTGCAGCATAGGGAGTAGATTTCCTTGAACCTCTAAAGCCCAGACCACCGGCACTTGCCCAGCTGAGTGCATTACCCTCAGCATCAGTCAAAGTAACAATTGTATTGTTAAAAGAAGACTGAATATGTGCCTGTCCGCGTTCAACGTTTTTCTTGACACGTTTCTTAGTAACTTTCTTGCTTGCTACTGCTTTCTTTGCCATTTTAAACTAACCTACTTTCTTTGTGTTAAATTTACTTTTTCTTGTTTGCAACAGTACGCTTAGGACCCTTACGAGTTCTTGCGTTATTCTTGGTGTTCTGTCCACGAACGGGCAGACCCTTACGATGACGGATACCACGATAGCATCCAATCTCCTGAAGTCTCTTGATGTTCAGAGCGATTTCTCTTCTCAAATCACCCTCAACCAGTACGTTCAGAGTTTCAATTGCCTCGGTGATCTTCTTCACCTCTTCATCGGTGATATCTCTTACTCTGGTATCAGGATTTACACCAGCCTCTGCAAGCAACTTGGTTGCAGTAGGACGGCCGATACCATAAACATAAGTCAAGCCGATTTCAATTCGTTTTTCTCTAGGTAAGTCAACACCTGCGATACGAGCCATTTACGTTTCCTCCATTTTCTAATGCAAATTACTGCATTTGCGCATCCTTCTCCCGGATTGCGCTGCGCACGATTTGTTTGGTCTGTTAATTGTGTGCGCGATATTCAGTTACTAATTGATTGGGGCTCTCACCCAATCGGACACACATCCGATCTTTCCACGACAAGTATGTTCTGTCTTATTTCTCATGGACACTTGCCACTTTGGGAAAAACGCTTTGCGTTTTTCCAGACAAAACATAGTATTTCTTGGGCGACGTCTTTGGGCGCCCTAGAAATTCTTTTTGTCTTGGTATCAACAAGTAATCTCCCGTAAGCTCTATCCCACATTGTATATGAAAACCAAATGTCTCCTGTGGATTCATTTAGTTCAGCCGCTCATAACAACAGGACAAGAACTCACTGACTTAAATCCTGACTTCTATGAAGTCAGCTTTAAGCGGTGATTATCCCTGTCTCTGTTTGTGTTTCGGATTCTCACAGATTACTCTGATGCGTCCTTTTCTCTTGATGATTTTGCACTTTTCGCAAATCGGTTTTACTGATGATCTAACCTTCACGTTAAACCCTCCTTTCAAAAAAGACCGTTTTACATTATAGCACGGTCTTTTTACAATTGCAATATCTTTTATGCGATATTTTTATTTATTTTTATGGTTTTTTGCATTTTTATCGTCAAACACGCCAGTGCAAAAGCCGCTACTCCTAAAATTCGGAAGGTGAAGCGCGCATGAAGCGCTGAATGATGCTGTACTACAATAATCCATGCAAAGGGAATAATACCTATAATAATGAAAGGAATGATTGTCTCCAAAATGGTCTTTACGGGAACTTTTGCACAAAATGCCCAAACAATCGATGCGACAGCAAGCACAATCAATACTCCTGCCATAATCATATAAATCGAAGAACCGTATTCCTGTAAATTCAGGGAAAGCACATAAAATCCGCCATTCATTCGAGGTCTGCCGCCGATTGCTTCTGTTCTGCCGATGACATTCCATACCGCATCACGGATTGTGCCGGTCTGCAAGGTCAAATCTGCAATAATCCATTTAGACGCCCACATGCCGGCATAGCCCACGCCCCAACAGAAGCTGTAACCCACAATACGCTTGATTGCAGTCCATATCGCCTCCCGCTCTGCCATGAGAAACCAGATTCCCAATGGGAATCCCAGTGTCACAACCGGATAGGTCAGAAAATCCAAATAAGAAGTCAAAATTCCTACAACCAGGAAAAACTCCGGATACCAACCTTTTTCAGCCAGCCAGTCACTCTTTTTCATCTGAACAATCAAAGCGGTTGACATAATAATCAGACTCACCGACATTGTAAGAGATACCATCATAAGCTCGGGTTTCATAAAAGCAAGTCCTGCAACAAGGGCAAGTATGGCTCCAGGTACTTTCTTCTTAATAAAAAGAACTGCTACTGCCAGCAACAATGCAATATGAAGTCCCAGCTCAATCCATACCAGCTGCTCCCAGGAAAAAATAAGCAACAAAGGTTTTAAATACACAAGATATCCATGCCAATATCGGGAATACTCCCGCAAATGCATCTGAGACGTATCTGCCCCATTCAGCACTGCCCGCAGGGAATCCTCCGCCGCCCAGATTTCCTCCTCCAAATCATAATGATACGCCCACATTGCATGTTCATATACATTTTTGTCCGGAATCTTCTCAAAAGCATACTGAACCATTATGGAATCGGTGTAGCTCTCTTTATTTTGAACGATATGTTGCAAAAAAGCATTGCCTTCAAACTGCTCACTACTTACCAATATCCGGTCAACCGATTTATGCACATTCTCTTTTATTCGGCCTGTAGGAATACAGAATACAAGAACCAAAAGCAGTGTCCCAATCAGGGCACTGCCGGCTAATATAATCACAATATTTTTCAGTTTGTTGATTATCAGCTCTTTGGCCGCTTTCATACCTTACTTATCTCTCCAGATAATACGTCCCTTGCTCAAATCGTAGGGAGACAACTCCAATGTTACTTTGTCACCGGGAAGAATACGGATAAAATTCTGGCGCAGCTTACCGCTGATAGTTGCCAGCACCTTATGTCCGTTCTCCAATTCTACGCGGAACATGGTGTTGGGAAGCTTCTCCACAACAACTCCTTCGATTTCGATTACATCACTCTTAGACATACATTTCCTCCATCTATTTTGATATTATTAACACTTTTTATATTGCTTAATGGCATATTTTATCTGCTCATTGGTTGCTTTGCCATCTTTGATGGCATAAATCAATTCCTCTGCTACTGTCTGAGAAATCGGCTGAATATGCTTACTGCGTTTACGTTTCGGCTTATCGACCGGCTTTAATCTACCATCACTGAGGAAAACAAAATCTCCCTCCTCGGCCATAATTACATAAAGCACATCCTTGTCATGCCCTGCTTTTGAAGTTGCAAACTGTCCTATCATCATTCCATTCCTGCCTTCTTTATTGCTAATTAGTACAGGGTCAGAATCTCAGGTTCACCGTCTGTAACCAGGATCGTATTCTCATAATGAGCAGACAAGGAACCGTCCTCTGTCACTACAGTCCAGTCATCATCAAGCCATTCTACATCTGCTCTTCCCATGTTAATCATAGGCTCAATGGCAAGAGTCATGCCTGCATGAAGCTTGGGTCCTCTTCTTCTCTGTGCAAAATTAGGAATCTGGGGGTCCTCATGAAGGCTGGTACCAATTCCATGTCCCACCAAATCTCTTACGATTCCATAGCCATAGGGCTTGATGGACGCATCAATGGCATTGGAAATCTCAAACAAATGATTTCCTGCTTTTGCCATCTTTATTCCATCAAAAAAGCTTTGCCTGGTTCGCTCAATCAAAAGTCTTGCGTCCTCGCTGATTGTACCGATACCAAAGGTTCTCGCCATGTCGGAGTGATATCCCTTGTAAATGAGACCTGCATCCACACTTACAATGTCACCCTCCTGCAAAATGCGGTCCTTTCTGGGAATACCATGTACCACCTCATCATTTACAGATACACACAGGGATGCGGGAAAGCCGTTATAATTCAAAAAATTAGGTGTACATCCATGTGCACGAATCAGCTTCTCTCCCAAAGCATCCAGTTCCAATGTGGACATTCCGGGCTTAACAGCATTCTCCAGATTCTGAAAAACGTCCGCAAGAAGCTTACAGGACTCTCGCATCAGCTGAATTTCCCGCTCAGATTTTATTGATATAGCCATTTTATTTACTCCGTTTCTACTCCATTCACGTCGTACGAATTACGCCTCAAGAATTGCGATAATTGCACTGAATACGTCCTGCATATCCACCGTACCGTCCACAGACTTAAGAACTCCCTTTGCAGAATAGAAGTCAATCAAAGGCTGGGTCTGGTCATGATATACCTTCAGACGATTTAAAACAGTCTCGGGCTTGTCATCATCACGCAGAATCAACTCAGCACCACACTTATCACAGATACCCTCTGTCTTGGGGGGAACATGCTCGATATGGTAGGTTGCACCACAAGTAACACATGCACGTCTGCCGGACATTCTCTTCACGATATTCTCATCGGGTACATCTACATTGATTGCATAATCAATGGCATCGCCAAGTTCAGTAAGCGCCTTATCAAGCACCTCAGCCTGAGGAATGGTTCTGGGGAAACCATCCAACACATAACCCTTATCACAGTCAGCCTGAGCTACTCTGTCCAACAAAATCTTAACAGTCAGCTCATCGGGAACCAAAAGTCCCTGATCCATGTACTTCTTAGCTTCCATACCAAGCTCAGTACCGTTCTTAATATTTGCACGGAAAATATCTCCGGTAGATACATGAGGGATTCCGTACTTCTCAGCAATCATCTTAGCCTGGGTACCTTTACCGGCACCGGGCGCACCTAACATAATAATCTTCATTGTATAATCCTCCGCTTTTGTGTCGCATTGTCTAAAATGCGCATACTTATTGCTATTGTAACTTTTTTCCTTCAAGTTTGCAACATAAAAATCGCAGTTGAGGCGTTTTCTTTCAAGAAATTCGGGGTTTGGGGGTACATGGAGTGGGGCAAGTCGGTTTTTGAAGCCGGTCTACGGACTTAAGCTCTAATATTCTGTCAAAAGTGTTAATAGGCGACGCGCCGGTGCTAACGTGCATCCTCAACTCCGAAAGTTTGCAGGAAAAACAGCTGCGGATTGCAGAAATATTTCATCATCCGGCGAATTTGGGCATATACAAATTTTTTGCTTGAGAATACCCCAAATCAGTGCTTTTCCACGAATAATCATATTTTAAAGAAGTGCCCTTGGGTATATACAGAAAAAACGAGTGCTGATGCCCCAAATCTAGGAAGAATTAGGGTATTTTCAAGGGATTTTTACGCATATGCCCAAGAGCACCTGTAACCTCGGTTTTTTGCTAAGAAATAGAGAAGGTTTTGGGCACTGCGCTTAGATTTTTCTGTATATGCCCTGTATGAATCTAAAGAAAATTTCTACCACAGAAGATCCAAAAACATTGAAATTTTTAAGGATTTTAGGTCTAATTTTTGTGTATAGGGCAGAGTCTAAGAAAACTGACTCGGAGGATGCGGTAAATACCGGCTTTCACAAGCTTTCGCCATGCCGACAGGTTCGTAAGCTAATGCTTACTCACTGTCGCGGCATTCGCCGTATGCATCTTCGCACGAATGTGTCTGCCTGTGTGCGAGCACCCGGCAGTCACATT
>SVFL01000043.1 GCA_015056885.1 Lachnospiraceae bacterium | reverse complement strand
CGTGCCACAAAATCCACAATTATTTATATATTTTCAATGTGCATACTGAGCTAACTATAATTTAAGTTTTTTTGAAAAAACACTTGATTTTTATATAGTTAGCTCCTAAATGCTTAAATCTATACTCTCATTAAAACCAATACCTTCATTTTTGCAAAATAATCAGAATTTGCTTCTGTGCATTTGCTTAATTGCACTACGCCATCTTTTGAAGCACTTACCTATTATGGTGCTCAGGTACTAAGCAAAACCCTGAAGATTGAATACGGGGAAATTCTGAATTCTAAAACAACTCTACCGGAACCTTAAACACAACCTTTGTCACTGCTGTTGCTTCCCCGGCACGCACCTGTAATTTTACCTGATGTGCGTCGCATGGGAAGAGGCAAAGGGCAAAGCCCTCTTTCAGTACTACCTCGGCCATAGCTTCGCCTTCTACTTCCTGATAATCGGTTTCTGCATGGTATTTACCAAGCTTTCCCTGAGAAGTATAGAGAATACGAATCTTTTCTTCACCGGAAAGTATACAGTGTAAATCAACATACTGTTTATGTGCTTCCCACGATGCATCCTTTTCAGGCAACGTAGTATATTTGCTTACAATACAACGAATTCCACTGCCTACCTCTGCCGCACCGCCCTCTGTGGGAAATGTATCACTGTGCAGGAAAGCCATGCATTTCTGTATAGCACCCGTCTGTTCCCCAGCTTCCTTTTCATGAAAGAACATCATGATTCTCACCTGCTTTCTTACAACAATGGCAACACTACATCCAACAGTTCCTTCTTCTGAGTCTCAGTCAAAGGACCAAATGGTGCTCTTGCAGGACCAAAGTCAAAACCCAATGCGTCAAGTACTGCCTTTTCTCCTTGGAATACGCCTACCTTGCAAAGGGCCTGAATGATAGCGTTTGCATCCTTCTGAACCTTCTGCGCGCCTGCTAAGTCGTTTTGCGCTAACAGCTCACGGATTTTAATAAACTTCTCTGCCATAAAGTTGAAGGTACTGCCGATGGCACCATCTGCGCCCATGGAAAGGCCGGCCAAAAGCATTTCGTCATAGCCATTGTATACCAGCTTGTCCGGGAATGCTGCCTTAAACTGCTCCAAAGCAAAGTAATCGTTAGAAGTATGCTTTACACCGATAAAACGGTCGTCCTCTAAAAACTCCTTGATATTGTCCACGGTTAAATTTACACCGGAAAAAGCAGGGAAATTATAAATTAACATTGGTAAGCTCACTGCATCCACAATGTCAAAATAATACTTTTTAATCTCCTTAAAAGAGAATTTATAATAAAATGGTGCTACGGAGGAAACCGCGTCATAGCCCATCGCCTCTGCCGCCTTGGCAAACTTAATGGCCTGTGCAGTGGAAATGCAACCCACATGTGCAATCAAGGTACACTTGCCCTTTGCACGCTCACTTACGGTCTCCATCACAAGCAGACGCTCCTCCTCCGTCAAAAGAAATGCCTCTGCAGTGCTGCCGCCTACATAAAAGCCGTCTACACCTTTGTTTAAATTGTAATCTACCAGTTCCTCTAAAACCTTTACATTTACCCTGTCATTCTCATCAAATGGTGTGAGTAATGCAGGGAAAATACCCTTAAATTTTTCGTTCATGATATTCATGCTCCTATATATTGTTTTTTAACTCTTCAAATAATTCCGCAATGTTTTGATAAATAAACTCCGGTTTCGTCTCACTTGCCTCTACATCCTTCATGGTACCCTCTCCACTAAGTACAAAAATGGTACTGATACCTGCATTAACACCACAGGCGATATCTGTATACAACCTGTCTCCCATCAATGCGGTCTCTTTCGCCTTAAATCCAGTCTTTTCCATCGCCAGATAAGCCATGGTTGGCTCAGGCTTCCTTATAAAAATCGGTTTTCTCTTTGTGGCATTGAACAGCATCTGACTGACTGAACCACAATCCGGCACAAAACCATACCAGGTAGGACATACCCAGTCCGGATTGGTAGCAATATAATCTACCCATTTATTCAACAGAATACAGGCATCCTCCAGCTTTTGAAAGTTCAATTCCGTATCAAATCCCATGCACGAACAATCAATTTCTTATCCTCTTAATAAAATTTCTCCGCCTATGGCGGTAAAACCACAATCCGGCGGAGAAATATTTAGACTAATGAATATTAGTCAACCTTGATATGCTTTTTAATTGAATCACATAAAAAGAAGGAATTACTGCTGTCCAGCCATATAAGTGTCATAAGCACTCTGCATCAAGGATACAAATTCATCTATACCAATCTGCTCAAGAGTTGCACAATATTCATCCCAGTCCTTTTCAATATCTGCTTTACCAGTAATCCATGCTGCCTTCTTTTCATTTATGACGCTGAAGATATCAGTACGTAATTCGGAAAGTTTGGTACTTACTTCATTGGTCAGGTAAGGACGTGGCCAGATTTCATCATTTAAGTATGGACGATACAAATCATAAGTCTCCTGAGCGTCCTGCTGAGCATCTGATATTGCAATTCTTCCTTCATTATAATCAGCAGCAGTAAATCCAAATGTAGCAAAGTTAATAAGCCATTTAACTTGTGGTGCTGTCTTACTCAATTCTTCTAATTTAAGTGGATCTGAACTTATTTCGTTATTTACCTTATACATACCGTTCTCAACAGTATATCTGCCATCAGCCTCTTCACCATAGCTCCATCTCCATGCATTATCCAAATCATAGAGCTGATCCATCCATTTTACAAGGATATCTGCATTTTCACAGGACTTTGTTGCTACAAACATACCTTTTACACCCTTTAAGCCTGGATGAACGTACCAACTTGGTTCATATCCTTCCACCTCAACAGGAGCCAGCGCAACATACTGATCAGCAGTAGGGAATGTTCGGAAAGTATTAGTGTATAAACCGATAACCGGTACTTCACTATTATATTTAGCTAACCATGTTTCATATGTAGCAGTAAATGCTTCTTCCCAAATCAACTCTTTATCATACCAGTCATTTAATTTAAGAATAGCATCCTTATATGCATCTGATGTCGGTGCAAAAATTACCTTGCCATCCTCAACGTAAACATAGTTTTCGTAGGAACCGTCCTTGGTTGCAATACCATACAAGCCCATAAAAGACTCAAAATGGTTCTTGGCCTGTCCCTGTAAAACAATGAATGGGATTTCATCATCTTTACCATTGCCATTCATATCGTTTTCAGCAAAATAGGTTAACACGGTTTCCAAATCATCAATAGTTTTAATATCTTCTACCTTCCAACCTGCTTTTTCTACCCAAGTTTTGTTAATATACATTGGACTTTCCAGATAATTTGACTCCATACCATCATATCTAGGTAATGCATAGATTTCACCATCTGGATAAGTAATAACACCCTTTGTAGATGGAGATTCAGAAAGAATACGCTCATGGAAATTAGGCATAATTTCCGGATCGTTCACATACTCTGTCAAAGGCATTAATAAATCAGCTGATACCAATTCATTAATATTTGTATCAGTCATGAAATCTGAAAAGATACCGTCCGGTTCCTGTCCTGACATAAACATTGCGTTTAACTTTGTCATGGTATCTGTTGCAGGTAACTTCACTAACTCAATTTTTACGTTAGTCCTCTCATATAATTCCTGCCAAAATTCACACTTCTCCAGAATCTCCGGTTCCAAATCGCCTGCATTTTTATAAGCAAGTGTGAAAGTAACCTCTTCCTCCAGTGGGAAGGTAATACCTGTATCCTCTGCCTCTGTAGGAGTAGAAGCTACAGTTTCGGAAGTCCCTGCTTCAGAGGATTGCTTAGTCTCCTCTTTATTATTATTCACTTCCTGCTGGCCACAGGCTGCTACGCCCAGAACCATTACTGCTGCTAATGTTGCAGCTAACCACTTTTTTTTCATGTTGGTCTCCTTTTCTTTTTTTATTTATTGCCTATCCTTTGACCGCACCTACCATAACTCCACGTACAAAGAACTTCTGTACAAATGGATAAATGATGACTAACGGTACCACGGATACTACAACCACTGAATACTTGAGAAGCTGCTTTTCCTGCATCATTCTCATAAGCTCTGTTCCTTCCATTACCTCCATTAGGTTTGCATCTAATTTCGCAGTAATGTTTCTGATAACCTGCTGTAAGGTATAGTATTTGGAATCTATCATATACATCTCCGCATCCAAAAAGACATTCCAATGCCTCTGAATACAATACAATGCAATAATAGCTAATAAAGCCGGCGACAATGGTAATACAATTCTCGCAAAGAAACGTGTATATCCACATCCATCAATTCTGGCTGCATCATACAACGAATCCGGTACACTGCCTTCAAAAAAACTCTTTGCTATAATAATATTAAATACATTTACACAGGACGGAATAATCAACGCAATTGGTGAATTAATCATGTGTAAGGAGTTAAGCAACAAATACTTCGGAATTATACCACCGCTGAAATACATGGTAAATACAAACAGTGCCATAATAATTCTATGCCCAGGCAGACTCTTACGGGATAACGCATATGCAACCGGTATCTGTATTAAAAAGTCCACTGCAGTTCCTGCAATTGTATATAAAATTGAATTTCGATAGCCAATCCAAATATTTTTATTCTCTATCACTCTGGTGTAACCGTCCAAGGTAAAGCCTTTTGGCCAAAGAATTACTTCGCCACTAGCAATCGCTGTAGGGGAACTAAAGGACGCTATCAATACATACCAAAGAGGATAAATACACACTACTGCCACTATTATCAGAATAATATTGACTGTATAATCAAATACCTTTTCTCCACTTTTCTTTTTCTTCATAAAATCATCCACTCCTTCACGCATTATATAATAGATGTATCAAGCTTTTTCTTACAAATCCAGTTTACTGTAAGCAGCAATGTTACATTGATAACATTCTGGAATAAACCTACCGCTGCCGAGAAACCATATTGTGACTGCATGATACCTACTTTATATACATAAGTAGATACAATTTCAGAAGCTGATATATTTAAGTCCGTCTGTAGCAAAAGCATCTTGTCTGCACCCATAGCAAACAAATTGCCCATACTCATAATAAACATGGTAACAATAGTCGGTATGATACAAGGGATCTGAATATGCCATATACCTTGTAGTTTACTTGCACCATCAATTTTGGAAGCCTCCATCAGCTCCTCATCTACGCTGGAAAGAGCACCCATATAAACAACTGCGCTATATCCGGTTTCCTTCCATATATCAGAAATAATATACAGCGGATATACCAATCCTGGTTCACCGAAAAAGCTGATTCGTTCCATTCCCGCATTACGTAGCACGATATTAATAAGACCAAAATCTCCTGCACAGAAAAGATTGATAATGCTGACTACAACTACAGTAGACAAAAGGTGTGGCAGATAACTGGTCATCTGCGCTGTCTTTTTTATCCCCTTGCTTGTACAGTTATGTAATAACAATGCCATAATAATCGGTAACGGCCACGTGAAAATCAGCCTCAGGAAACTGACAGACATGGTGTTTACCATAATAGTCTCAAACCATGTACTGTTAAAGAAACGTTTAAAATGATAGAGCCCTACCCACTCATTCATTCCATATCCACGACCAAACTTTACATCCTGAAAGGCAGTTACAATACCATACATGGGACCATATGAAAAAATAAGCAATGCTATAAAACCAGGTAATAAAAAGAAATACAGTTCTCTGTGTCTCCATATTTCTTTCTTAAGGAATCTGGTTTGCACAGTGCTTGTCTTTTCAGTTTTTTTTTTCGTCATAACTCTTAACTCGCTTTCTTTGTTTTTGTTGTTGCCCTTATTCTACATTACAATCCGCCTGTATATCAATTCGACAAAGCGAATACGGATTTGCAGAATAGAATATTATGCAACAATCCTCTAACATCTTACAATGCATTTCAACATATACTTTTTATAAACCTTTAAACTGAAGTATACATAAAATCCTTTGCTTTCCGGTAACGCCGAGTTGTTCCCTTAAAAAGCTCTGGCTCCAGTTCTTCAATTACGTCCAATTTGCCATCCAAATAATCATTAATCACCCTAATGGTATAGCGAGTTCTTTCCAAGGTGGCAGCATACCGAATCTGAATACGCTCCCAGCCGTTTGCCTTGTAATCTACTAACCACAGATTGCAGTGAATATCACGCAACTTCTCAAAATCCGCAATCATTTTCGGAAGATCACACTCAGCCAAATTTCTTAAATACTCCCTATCACCGGCTTTGTATTTGGTCCTAAAATACATATGCAGTCTACATTTATCCAATGCTGCCCTAAATACAGCTGCAAAATATTCTGTATGCTCATTTGTCTCAATAACCTTCAGCCCCTTTATCAAATAGCCTTCTATTTCCTCTAAATCATAATTATAGCTGAGCAGATTAATCAACGGGTCACTCCAAAGAACAGCCTTTCCCGGATTGACCATAGACTCACTATCACAGAAGAAATCACTCACTGCATCGGATAACTCCGGTGTCAGACCTGTCATAAATTTGATCATCCTCCAGATATCTACATCCGCACACTCCCCTCCACGCCAGCAGTATTCAGAGTACAAGGCAAGCAGAGGAATACCCAATAACTGATTTGTTTCACAGCCATCATTACCCCAAAGAGTAGCAATGACCATATCCGTCCCAACATCAACGCTTGCCTTCAGCGCGGGGTGCATGGCCTTACAAGTAAGACGGTAATCCGGCACAAATCCCCCACAGGTCCAGATTATACCGGCAAAAATAGCAGATCCGGTCAGTTGCTTGTGCTTTTCTATATTTATCCTATAGTGGTCATATGTGCTTTCCCCTTCCCCATAATCCCAATAGACCAGGTCAATATCAGGCATAATGTCCACAATACGCTGTGGTATTTGTATATTGGTATTGTAGTGGCCTTTGTTTTCCCCTGCGGAATACACAAAATACATATCACTCCATATCATCGGACGAAAATCATACTTACGGCAGATTTCATTCACTCTGGTCACATGCTCCGTAAACACTTCCAAGCGGTCGCGGTAACCATGTTTGTTCAAGTAATTACCTGTGCCCATGCCATTAGTTTCATCGCATCCGATATGTATGCGCTTAGAACGAAAAGCCTGACGCATAGTGGCAACACATGCCTCTACAAATCGATATGTATCTTCCTCGCCAACCATCATGTCACATTCCGTGTCCTTTATGCTTCCATCAATCCCCATAAAATAGCGAAGGAATTGCTCCAAATGTCCCAATGTCTGGATGCAAGGAATTACTTCTATGCCAAGTTCTGCTGCATAATCATCAATTTCTCTAAGTTCCTCAAGTGTATATCTGCCACGCTGGTAGCCCAGATACGGATACTCCTTGACCTCATAGGTGTCCTCCGTATAAAGCATCAACATATTCAGACCATGTGCTGCAATGTATCTTAAGTACTTTTTTACAGACTCCACTCTCATAACACCGCCACGGGACATATCAAGCATAGGCCCTACAGACTTAAAGGAAGGCTTTTCAGAAATCTCAATCTCTCGCTTCCCTTCAGAAATCGCCTTCGCAAGAAGCGTATAAGCACGGCATTTTCCAGGAATAGTGCCGCCGCCTACAGTAGCCTTTCCGTCTTTATAGCTCACATAAACACCATCTTTTGTAATTTCCTGAACTTCGCCCTTAAAGTCACAGCCTACCAGTTCAAAAATCATTTCTTTAATATTTATAGCCATATCGGATTTTTTTCTCGTCATAACTCTTAACTCGCTTTCTTTGTTGTTGCCCTTATTTTACATTACAATCCGCCTGTATATCAATTCGACAAAGCGAGCGCGGATTTGCAGAATAGAATATTATGCAACAATCCCCTAACATTTTATAGCGTATTTGCCAAAAAGAATGTATTGGACTAATAGAATATTATCTTTTATTCCGCAAACAGTTCGTCCGTGAAATAAGCGTTTGTATGCGCAACCTTTCCGTAACGGTCTGTAACCGTGATACGAATAAACTTACACTCCGGCTTTACCGGGAAGGCGCCTTCGGTAAGCAACTTACCGTCCTCTGCCAACAAGCCTCTTGCATAACGTATTCCGGATGTCATGGCAATACGCACAGCTTCTGAACATTCGATGTGCACATATCCATCCTCAAACCACAGCGCTTTTATTTCAGGCCCCGTGGAAGCGTAGAAATTTCCATCGAGCATTGCTTTTGTGATGGTTTCATACTTCAGATTATCTGCTTTTATCACCGTAAAACCACCGAAAGAATCCATAGGGGTATAAGGATCCCCATATGTTGACGGATGCAGAAATGCATCATGGTTATCGTCTGTTGCAATACAGTAGATGCGTTTACCTCCGCGAAGCATATCGTCGTAGACATCAGGCGAATATTCATTGTAGCCATAAGCATAGGAACAATAGTTAAATATCTCCATGGCGTTCATGCCTTCATACTCCATATAGTCCGGATACTGCTCCATAGACCAGTGTGGATGATTGAGGGTCACAAAATATCCACCCTCACGGCCACGGCGAATCATCTCATTAATGCATCGTGGGGTGTATTCACGCTCAAAGATTTCCGCATTTCTCAAAAACTCCGTTTCCTTCGGAAACCTTTCAGCATTCTTTTCGATATAACCATAGCCATCCCCATGATAGCATACCTGAGTATTTTCAGGAGTCAGAGAGATATAGCAAAGATGACAGGTCATATGTCCACCTCGCTTGTCCATTGGGCGATAACGTACAGAAACATCTGCCTCATAGCCCATCAGTGCCAAAAAGTTTTCATCATTAAGGTAGGAATGATTATACATCAAATGATGATCTGTATAAGCAATAATAGAATATCCGTGTTTCATATACTGCTCCTTTAGCTCCTCAGGTGTCCACTGACCGTCGGAGCAGGTGGAGTGACAATGTAAATTTGCCTTGTAAAAATTACCCGTTTCGGGAAGAAGAAATTTTTTCATAGTTATTATTACCTTTCTTTGTTGTTGGGTAGTGTCTAAAACTACCTGTTTTTTATTGTTAAAACTCCTATGAGTATGATTTACAATTTGTCAAACTCAATCAGGTCTGCCACAAAGGATGGCTCGTAGCCATTCTCCACAGCCCAGCGGATTGCTGTGTCAAAACGATCATAATAATCCGGCATATACCCCTTATAATGAGGATAAAAATACTGCTCATGCAGACAGATCTCTCTAAAGGTATACAACGGATGCTGCTTACAAAATAAGTTGTATCCCGGATGCAACTCCTCCAATGCCCCATGCTGGGTCGGACCGCCGCCATATTTAAAGAACACCATATCCTCAGCCCTGTCATACCAGAAACCATACACGTTCATCAAGGCGCACTGCTCTGCGTTTAAATGGTACTTGATGGAGGCTCCACCGGGCGCAGCATATTGAAAAGTTCCCACCATAGCCCGGATTCCGCTGGAACGCATGGCGCGCACGGTCTCCACTGTGGCATCTCCCCAGTGAATCGTGGTAACAGGTCCTGCAAAGGCTTCTTCCCCAGCAAATCTGAGAATCTGATCCATCACTCTATCATGCTCAAACTTTGTCTGCGCAAATGTCCCTCTCACATAGGGCTTATCCGGCAGATTGGCATTGGCATGGAAGGAAAGTCGCAACCAATCAGAATTGGCCTTCCATTCCGCCTTGTATTTATCCGGCATCTGAGTCAGATTAAAGCCTCCGAACTCAGGACATTCGTAATAAATATTCATATGAAATTTGGTGCCGTAACGGTCATTCATGGTTTTCAAAAGCTTAAAATACGGATCCTCAAAAATGGATTTGTAAATATGCTGATTCTTTGCAATGTTCTGCAGACACCAGATATTGTCATCCAGAGAAAATCTGTACTTTTTATGGGCAGTTTTCAGATAATAAACTGTAATAGCCTCACGCTCTCCGGTCTCCATGTCCAAAACTGCTACCGTATTTTTAAAATCCTTCAGCACAATCTTTGCACGATATTGATTTTCAGAAGGATAGCAAGGCACTCCATTGATAGTCAGATTTCTCCCGGGCGACGCATTCACCACACATTGTATTGTAAGGCCTCCCTCTCCAGGTACTCCGGCCGCATCCATCAACATAACACAATCTGCCGGAAAACAAAATTCCAATGCTTTCATATAGCCACTCTCCATTCTCTGTTGTTGATTTCTTTGTTGATGCTCTCATTCTACACCACGCTCTGCCTCCATATCAATTCGACAAAACGAATACAGACTTGCAGAATAGAATATGGTGTAATATTTTTTACACATTATAGGTGCATCAATATGCCTAACCAAACTGCGACGATGGGGCTTATGCTCCACCACCTTAACTAGGCACTAATTAGAACTCTTTTTTCTTGACCATACCACAAGTGCAGTTGCAACCATTGCACCTGTTGCCAGCATAATCCAGAAGAATATGTTGCTTGTATCCCCGGTACTTACAGCACCCAGCTTCTCTGTTAGAGTATTATCGTCACTAGAGGACGTATTATCATCATCCACAGTTACATTATGCTGTCAGCACTTGAATCACTGCTGTCACTTGAGTCGCTGCTATCGCTTGAGTCGCTGCTGTCGCTATCACTATCCGTTTCTCCTGTAGCAGGTGCAATCACATAACCACATTCCGTACAGGTCTGTGCTGTAGTTGCTGTTGCTGCTTCGCCCGGAGTATGTGTAGCTTCATCTGTCTTTGCTAGACAGGTACATTCATGCCAATGTCCATTTACGTCAGATTTCCAGTTAGTCATATCATAGTTATGGACTTCTTCGCCATATTCTGCTTCGCAGATATCACATACTGCTTTCTTGGTACATGTAGCCACATTATCACCTGTAGATGTATGAGGAGTTACATTTACCTTAACTCCCTTAACACTTTCCTGCCAATGATTGGTATCATCAGATTTCCATGTATTCTCCTCTAAGGTGCTCTTCTCTACACTCCAAATATGCTGACGCAGTGCCTGATGAGAAGTTGGTCCTGTCTTTTCTGAAATACCGGAACCTACAAGCAGATAATCCTCTGTTACATTAATAAATGGATCTACTATCTGCTGAATGTGGTTCACACCATTTCTGTAATGGCACTCCCAACGCCATGCTTCCCCAAGATTAACCCAGTTGATACCATCTGTACTCTTTGCAATAGCAAGACAGGAACGCGGATATGTACTTAGTCCTGTTATTAATTCTTTGTCATTCTTAACCCAAACCATATAATATGTAGTTTCATTGTCAGCATAGGTATCCTTTACAAACTGCATGGAGGAAGTAACACACATAAACTCTGTCATTATCTGAAGCGGTCCCCATGTCACACCATTGTCTGCAGATTCACTGTAAACAATATATCCATAATCATTATGAGAACAATACATTCTTAGTTTGCCTTCTGCAGTCTCCAAAATTTTAGCTTCTGCAAAATAAGCCCCTTGTTTATGATCAGCAGTAACCTTATTTCCTTCGATATCAAAGCTATCCATAGTTGACTTGGTCCATGTTGCACCCGCATCATCAGAATAGTAGATTTCGCAGAAGGTGACACAACCTTTATCCGTCACTTTACTTGCCGAATAGTGCTGCACAAAGAAAATACGATCATCTGACATTAGTGTCACCTTGTCATTCATGTTAGAAGCAATTATACTCTTGTCATCTTTATAGAAATTAGTACAGATTTTTCCAACACGAGTCCATGTTTTACCTTCATCCTCAGAAATTTCTGAGATTTTCCACGCTTTACCATCCTCAATGGTTACATTATTAATTCGTAAAAGCTCTCCGGTCTTGAGTCTTAAGATATTCGCGCCTCCCAAAGCATCTGACCACATTTTTTCCGCTCGAACCCATGTCTTACCAGAATCTGTAGAATTAAATGACACGTTATCATAAGACCTACTCTGATATACCAAACTTCCATCTTTTAGCTCTATGACACTTCCACCTTCACGATAGCTTTCATCCGGCAGCTTTGTATGAACCGCATTTTTCCAAAATGTCCCCTGACCACTAAGCAGAGAAATATTTACATCATCAACTATTGCAGAGACGCCATCCGCAAATACGCCAATTTTACCCGGAGTGTGCTGTACCAGGTCATCCGTTTCAACCATCTTTTCGTCGTTTACATACAGCGTTGCAATTTCACCATCTACTACTGCTTTTAAGTCATACCATGTATCTGCTGTAAATTCTGCAGCTTTGGACGCAAGGCGGTACAACATAAAATCTTCACCTTCGCGTACGTCAATAAACCATTCCTTTGCAGCAAAATCATATCCTGCCTTAATATAAGCGTGGTCTGCTGTATGACGCAGTAATAAACCTACCTGACCGTTCTGTGCAGCAGAAGCCTTCAACTTTGTTTCAAAGGATACATTTTTTTCATACACATGCAGATATGATAATGCTGAAACACTGTTTCCTGTAGAAAATACCTTGTTATCACCCTCATCAGCAATGAGCCAGCCCTGCTTTTCAGAATCTGTTGTCCAGTAACCCTCATCCGTATCAAAGTTGTCCACAAACTGTTCCGGCTCTGCCACATTGGTAACCTCCGGCCAAGTAAATGGACTGATGCTATGCAGGCCGCGAGCAACTATGCCTTCTGCGTTAATATTAACGCCTTCCCCACTTTCTGCCCCTCTATTTAAAAGCCATTTAAATAATTCTGTATTCTGATCCACACAAAGAGACGCTGCCGCAACTAAGACAAGCTTATTGCCCACTCTTTCAATACGATATGGTGCAACTGAAAATTTTTCATAGGATGGATGGAACTGACCACCAACATCATAATGTTTACTGCTTTCCGTTCTGTTGGTATCTCCTATTAATATCTCGTAATCAGTAACCGTCGCTTCATTATCATACACGATAGAAATACTTTCACCACTAAGCTCGTATATTTTGGCTTTGATACTCTGTGCACTGGCAAGTTCATTACCAAGACCATTTGCAGGCACTACTATCTGATATTTTGAAATATCATTTCCGTTAATTTGAATTTCTGTAAGCTCAGAAGTCGGTACAAACGCCTCTGCATCTGCTTCATTTTTAAAGAAATAGAGTGCCTTTACCTTATAGTCCGCACCTTCCTCTTCAGTCAAAAACACCAAGGACATGTGAGCTCTTTTTTTATAACGCTCAATCATCCCCTCTGTCATCTCTTCCGTAGAAGACAGTACAAATTCTCCATTTGTAGTTTTTACTTTGTCCTTAAAGATGAAGTTATCACCTTTTCCATCTGCATAAAGTCTCAGTTGAACCTCCTCTACGCCTGTAGGATTGGTTGCAGAATACAGCACACGTAGGTACTTATACTCTTCTTTATATACGCCTTCGGATGGAAATCCCACCTTAGCCATATACTGTGAGCCTTTGGTTATAGCAGTTGGAGGATTGGTATTACCATACTTAAAATCAATGGTACTCAATTCTGTATTTACTACACTATTACCCCAACCCTCACCATTACCTGGTTTATAGTAACCTGCCGGATCCGCAAAGGAAAGCTTCAGATAATCAATTTCAGTCTTATCACTAGGAACAACAAAATTCTCTGCATCTTCCTCCGTTTTGAAGAAATAGAAGGATTTTATTTGATAACTTCCCCCTTCAGCTGTAGTCTTAAATACTAAAGACATATGGGCTTTTTTTGTATAGCGCGTAGCCATATTATCTAGCATATAGCCTGTAGAAGACAGTACAAACTCTCCATTTGTATTTTCAACATTACCCTCAAAATCGATATATTGTCCGCCACATCCATCTCCGGAAAGCCTTATCGCAACACCACTTGCTCCTTCCGGATTGGTTGCAGAATACAACACACGTATATACCTATAATCAGAGTTATAAATATTGGCCTCTTTAAATCCGACCTTTGCCATGTACTGTGCCATATTAGCAAGATTTTTGTCGCCGGTTCCATCTGCGTTAAGCATATTGCCATGTTCGATATTAATAATACCCTTTTCATCATCCCATGTACTATTACCATATCCTATAGCACCAGGATAAAATAAAAAATTGCCATCAGCTGCGAAGGAAAGCTCTATATAATCCTTCACCTCTACCTTATCCTTAATCATCTCTGGAGCCTCATTCACATTTCCGCCTGTTACCATATCCTGACTAAGCTCATAATAAACCAGCTCCTTTGGTCCCTCCCCTGCACGACTCGCTGCAAAATAGCGATAATTTCCATCATAGTCCAGGTCATTCAACTGCAGCTTAAAGCCCAATTTTCCTGCACCCAGCAAATTAAGAATACCACCGTCCGTATGCGGAATTGCAGCTTCTATCACATACCCCGAATCATTAATAGTAGTCTTGTACTGAATTTTAGAATAATCTGTCTTCTGCATTTCTGCAACATTTGTGCCGTATGCTCTGATACCATAGGCATCAATACCAACCTTTATTGTTGTGGGGTCAACTCCCTCTATACCGGCATTCAAGCACAATCTGAACTCGCAATTGTCATTCTTATTTGGATTATTTCCTGCAACATAAACATCTCCTGCACTGCAAACAGAATCATCCTTGATATCCGCACATATATAGAGATACGTATCATCCCAGAGGAAATAAAGATTGCCATGGTCATTGGACCATTCTGTGCCATAAGCATTTTCTCCTGTACCTACACTCAGGGTCAACGTCTCCTTGTACATGTCATCCAGCTGTCCATCAAAAAGTGGCGTACCCTTTAGTATTTTGCCCACTGCATTTTCTGCCTTCACATTTAGCACACTATTGTTCCCTAACATGGTGCTCAATGCTAGAAGCAGTGCCAGCATTAGGCACAAAATCTTTCTACCTTTCTTCATAATTACATTTCCTTTCTTAATAGAAATTTATTCTCAGTGTTTTTCAACACATTGAGTCTATTAAAAACTGCCTTTCCCTTGTGCATAGCCCTTATATTCTTCCAGAAAATCTTCGGCGTTTTTTTGCATAAATACACCTACCCTGTCACCCTGAAAACCAAGAGTAATGCTCATATTTCCAAAATAGCGATCAATTATCTGCACAACGATACGTAACTTATTCTCCTCTATCCATGCAGCGGATGCGGCACATTTGTAGTAATTGCCTGGAGCATATTGAGAACCCACCTCTGAGGAATACCCTTCCTGTGGAAACAGTCCAAATTCATTGTATCCCAAACCAAACCGGATTTCCTTGTCTCCCTGCTCATTGGCATAGGAAAAACAACCTTTATCACCTTCAAAAGTCAGACACACTTTGGAAATACCCATAGGGTTTTCGTTCATGGTATAAGTCACACCATTTACCTTCTTTTCGCATTCCATGTGCTTTTCGCCCTTTGCCACCAAAAGCTTCAGGTCTTTGGTATACTCCTTCAGTGCATCCTGTGCTGCTTTATTTTCCGGTAATGGAGCATCCTCGGCCTGATTTACGATTAATTCATAGAAGCTGTCAAAAATAACAGATGTAACTTTTTCTTTGCCCTGATTGTCCCCGTTACATACCAAAATGAGGTCTTTACCCGGCACGCATACTGCAAGCTGGCTTCCCATTCCGTTAAAGAAGAAGGAATTCTGGTAAGTCATCCAGAACTGATAACCATAACCCTGTGTATCATAGTCATTCATACCCTGGTAGTTATTATCAATCTGCTTGGAAGTTGCCTTTTTGATATACTCCTCGCTTAATATCTGCTCCCCATTCCATTTTCCTCCATTTAATACAAAACGTGCTACCAACAAAAGGTCCATAGGTCTACAAATAACAGCGGAGTCGCCCCAGGAATGTCCGCCCGGACATTTCAAGCAGTATGCCTCATCTGACACACCGATTTTGCAGAACAATTTTTCACGCAAATACTCCATAAATAATTTTCCGGTAATACGCTCTACTAAAGAACCCATAATAAAACTACCGGCAGAATCATAATAGTAAATCGTACCGGATGGTCTGGACTCTTTTTCATCATTCTCGAAATAAAAACGTACTCTGTCATCTGTTCTTGCGCTAAACCAGTACTTTGGCGTTTTAGCAGTACTCATCATCAGCATATGACGTATAGTCTGGTTACGAATATTTTCATCCGGCTGAATGGCTGCTTCCTCCGGAAAATACTTAGAGATTTTATCATCCAGATTGATCAATCCATCCTGCTCCAGAAAACCGATTGCCAATGAAACAAAACTTTTGCTCACTGAATACATTCTATGAAGAAAATCCTGATGAAAAGGCTCCCAATATTTTTCAAAAAAAATCTCGTTTCCTCTTGCCATAATAATATTGTGAGTGGCAAGGTTATTTTTTTCTAATACTTCAATGTATTTTTGAATATTCTCAGACTTGATACCAACCTGCTCTGGTGTGGTATATTGCATGATATTATGGCTCATATCGTTCCTTCCTTATAGTTTTTGACATATTCCGCACATGCTTTTCGTTTCCATGTGATCCGAAGTTCTCTGAATTTATCTGAATCAAGCTTCCTAAGAGTGCAAATAATTCATCCTTATCCGCTTCTATTTTCTCGTATAACAATTGTTTTAGCATCGCTATATCCTTTCTGCTTTGATTTGTAAAGTTTCTAAAAATCCTCTAGAACTTCAGCAGAGAATCAATCTTCACCGGTAAGCCGGATGCAATGGATTTATTTGCTGCCACACCGGTAAGTATTGACATGGCTCCGTCTACCTGATTTGCTGCACGGTGGAACTTGTCTTCCTGCGGAGAACCAAAAATATCATTTAACAATATTGGGTCACCACCGCCATGGCCACCTTCTGCCTCTTCAATGGGAACTTCGTAGGCTTCATCAAACATAGGGAATACCGTAATTTTTTTGTATGCTGTTGCTCCTTCTTTTGCCTTATCGCCTCCGGCATTTACATAAGACTTCTCCAAAACATCCAGTTCCATTCTTCCCTTACTTCCGTTAAATACAACCCTAAAACCTTCTTTTGATATATAGGAATTTAGGGAATATGTTAAAATAGCATTGTTTTTGTAACGAACCATAACTCCCATGGTATCTTCAATGCTGATTTCTTCAGAAAATACACTCTTATCACGAATATATCCATCCTCATGCTCCGCATTCAAATACAGGGCTGTCATTTCAGGACTGGCAGCCATATCAAGATAGAATGGGTCTTTTTTAGCTATTTCATTTCCGTGACAACGATAATAAAAGTCCTTTACACCTCTTCGCTCTGCATTTGTTCTTCCATAGAAATTAAGAGATCCCATGGCAAATACCGTTTCCGGCTGCGTATTTAACCAGAAATTAACCAGGTCAAAATGATGGGTAGACTTATGTACTAATAAACCGCCGCTGTTTTCTTTATTTCTATGCCATCTTCTGTAATAGTCTGCGCCGTGTTTCGTATTTAAGAACCACTCAAAGTGTACGGAATACACATCGCCAATTACGTCGTCCATAATAAGCTCACGGACCTTTGTATTGTGAGGTGCATATCGATAATTAAAAGAAACGCGAACCTCTTTGCCGGTACGCTTCTGTGCATCCAGAATGTTCTGTGCACGCTTCTCATCGATAGTCATAGGCTTCTCTGTGATAACATCACATCCCAACTCCATAGCGCGAATAATATAGTAATCATGTGTTCTGTCAACACTGGTCACGATTACACAATCCGGTTTAGTCTCCTCAATCATCTTATCAAACTCATGTTGCTTGTAGGTCGGAACCTTTGCTGCACCTGCACTTTCCAAACAAGAATTTGCATAATCCATTCTTGTCTGATTCACATCACAAAATGCTACAATTTCACTTGTGTCAGAATAAGTCTCTGCTACTGCCTGATAAAAAAAGCGCGCTCTTCCTCCTGTTCCTACCTGTGCAAAACGTTTCTTATCCATATATAAATCCTCCTGTCTCGTATGTAAGGTTTTACCCCCAGTATCATCTTACTTAATCTATTTTGAGCTTACAATTTGCAAATCCGAAATCAAATAAGCAAAAAGGAATACTTATACTGCTGTACTGGAAATCACGTATTAATGGCAATTGGATAAATGGAAATGATTGGATACTCCGCTTTTGTGTTGCCTTCCCTCTTTTTAAAATGGTATAATGAGTGTGTGAAAACAATAGGGAGTGATAGAATTATGATAAACAACAAAAGACGAGAACAAACAAAATCTTTAGCAGCACAATATTGGCTGTTTTTTTTAATAAGCACTTTTACCCCTATCTTAATCGTTTGTTTGTCTCTGACGATTACTTTTCAAGCCTTAAGAGAAGAAATCATTAATTCCAATTTAGCTTCTACAGAAATTATTCAGCAATCCGTTGACCTGAAAATTGACGAATGGGATACATTGTCATTAATGCTGACAGAAAATGATTCTTTAACAAAGTTTTCTTTAAAGAACAATACCCGCTCCGCTTTACAAACCATGCAGGATCTGCTTTCTCTTCAAAGCTCACTAAACGATATTATTGTATTTACCAAAGATGATTCTACCGTTTATTCTTCTAACGGCAAAATCAAAAAAACAGATTTAATATATCAAACTTTTACGAAAGACTTATTGGCAAAGGGCTATACATTGCAGGAATGGTTTGACAATATCTGTACGGTCACTACACCATTTTATTGGCCAACCAATTCCCTGACCAATCCTCCTCAGCACCTGTACTTTTTTTCGCCCTTATATGACCGCTTTCAACACGATGGCAGTTATTCCAGCCGTTCTTTTGTTTTGCTTATTGACCAGGATTTTATCCTTGATTTGTTTCAATCCTCTCAGACGGACATGGGGGAAAATATATTGTTATTAAATTCTAACTTTGAGGTTTTAAGCTTTTTAGCCCCGCATGCCACAGAACACGAAATACTTGCAATCTGTGAGTACTTGAAGACCTTACCTGAAATAGTCGAAGATTGTAATTATGAATCCGAAAACGGTCAAATGATTTTTGTTTCTCACTCCACGCAAACCGGATTTTATTATGTACGTTTTTTATCAAAGGCAACCGCTTATCAAACCTTTTACCGTATATTAGCGCAATCACTGATTATTCTCTCACTAGCAATTATTATTGGTATTTTCCTGATCTTCAGCGGTATTAAAAAAACCTATTATCCTCTTCGTACCTTATCGAACTATATGCTTGATAAAAAACAGGCTCCGATTTCTGAAACAAAGAATGAATTAGCGATATTCAAACAAATATATGACAATACTCTGGAGAAAAACATTATTCTGTCAGAAACGCTAAGTAAGTCCATGCAAGGAATTTATGATCATTTTCTAACCACTTTGATTAAAGGAAATTTTACAACACAGGAAGCGTTCCTCAATGCATGCAATAATCTAAATATTCAGCTAAATATGAAGTATTATTGTGTATGCAGTGCAATATTTGAACCCTCCGGATCAGAAACAGATGATAGAACTTACGACCTATCCCATCTATCACTGGCAATAAAAGAAATGCTTCCAAATAACTTGCAACTTTTAATCAAGGATATGACAATTTCCTCCAAAGTCATTTTCCTCCTTAATAGTAATTGTCCTGACTTTTCTTTTTATCAGGACGCCATTACGAATATAAAAAAATATATGACGGAACATTCTAATTTAGCGATTAGCATAGGTATGGGGTCTTTAGTGGATTCTTTTGATTTGGTAAGTAAATCTTATATGGACAGTATCAATGCTTTGGACTACCGTATGATATATGGAAAGAATTGCCTTATTACTCAGGAAATGTATAAGAGCCATGTGCCAGAAACTACATACCCAACTTCTGACATAACTCAGCTATACACAACGCTTCTTTCTCATGATACAGAAAAAGCGTTCCAAACCATTTATCGATTAAACAACTATATTAAGGAATCCGGCTGTAGTCTCCATACCGCCAAATATATCTGTTATGATATTTTTTCAATATTTAAAAAGCTTCCTAGCGTTTCGAATATTGGATACTCCAGTAACCTGTCAAAACATTTGGATGTTACTTTGTTGATAAGTTTTGATACCATAGATGACTTTTTCCAAAACTTATTTAATATAGTACAAAATTTTGCAGATAGCACAACACAGCCTTCAGAAGATACTTCTTCTGACATTAGTCAACAGTTAGTACATTACATAAATGATCACTGTTTTGAATATGATTTCCAGATTCAGACCATGGCAGACCATTTTGGTATTTCTCCACAGCACATGCGTAAACTGTTTAGAAACTCTATGAATATTGGTCTTTCCGATTATATCTCTCAGCTAAAGTTGGAAAGATGCATGCAATTATTACAGGAAACTGATATGAGTATGAATGAAATTGTTGTAGAGATTGGTAATACAGATGTGTCCGGTTTTATTCGATTCTTTAAAAAGAATACAAACATGACACCGGGAGAATATCGAAAGTGCCATAAAATGACAAAGAATTCACCTACGGAATAAATATAACACAGGTGATAAGCGATCAAGTAGAGGGCAGTGACTAACCGCTGTCCTCTCACAACATCGTGCAAACCGTTCGGTACATGGCGGTTTTAATAGTTGACATGCCACAAGATAGACAATAGATGTATATTCAAAGTTATACTAAATTGCAGGTTACAATTTCAGATTCAAGACCTGCTCTGCTATTAAAAGTCCAAAAGTTATACCGAACTTTTTCACAACAACTCATATAAATAAAGGGATTTTTGATTTAGTTCGGTATTACTGATTTTATACCGAATTCCACACAAAAGTGGCAGTGCATGGATACGTATCCGATGCAAAAAGCTTGTTGTGGCACATCCCCAATCCCCTTGGAACATCCACTTTTCGTGGCTGATCTACGCATTTATAAATGAACGCTGAAAGCAAAATGATTTTCTGAGAAAATAAAAAAGCGAGCAACCACCATTTCTGTTAATTACAAAAATAGCAGTTGCCCCAATATCATCTTTCTGTATTTTTCTTATTTTCCTTTTCCTGCAATCTTGATTTTTCTGCTGATATCTCCGCCTCCTGTATTCGTAAAAATGAATCAATATTGTGCTTTGCAGTTACATTATCCTGCATTTCCTTCTTTACTCTGACGATACTCAGAATACAATTCCTTCTTGCGCTTTAGGATCCCTGCGTATTCTACATTCAAATCCTTGATCTTCGGTATTTTCTTTTCTGGCAATTTTATAAAGTTGCTACTATACTTTAAGAATGTTTTTCGTCTCTCAACCTATCATCAACGAAAGGAGTGTTTCCCACCATTGAACGACCGCCTCTGTTCCGGCTGTTTTCCAGCACTATGATTTTTATTCTTATTATTTTGCTGGTGCATTTCCCATTTATAGGTCGAAAGGATTTCCTTATACAACTTCTCTCTGAATTCCTTTGTCACCGGATAGCAAACCTCCTGATACACCGGTTTCCCATCCTCATCCGCCTGCTTGGTCTTGTATGAAGGCATGGCCACGAACAAATTCTCCTTGCCCTGAAGGATGTTCACATTATTTACAATGAAACTATCCTCAAAGTAGATCCTCGCCAAGCCTTTGATATTACTGCCTTCTCTTTCATAAGGAGTTACCGATACAGAGAATTCCGGTGTATCTCTAAATTCCTGATGCTCTCTCTCTTGATCCTGATCCTGTCTCTGCAGGTTCTCGTATGCCTCCAGAATATTCCCATACAATTCTTCACGAAATTCTTTTGTAATCGGATTACATACATCCTTATAGACATTCCCATTTTCATCGCGCTCATTAGACTTATACCGAGGCATGGACACAAAGAGCTGTCCCTTTTCCCTATTTTCCAATATTGCTATATTAGTTACTTTAAAAGAATTGTCAAATACTACTGTGGCAAATCCTCTGATATTGCCATCCATATTTTTTACTTCATTTACTCTAACTGAATATTTCATAATTACATATTTCCTTTCCTTTTATGATTTCAATTTTGTTACTTATTCTTTTGTGTCAATATACAATTGTCCATCCTGACCAATAAAAAAGAGAGTTGCATATCCTCCAATGCAAATCTCTTTTCCAACTGTTCTACTGTCCAGTTTTCTTTAAATTTTCCCAGCGGATTATCTCCAAACTGTGCCAATGCTCTTCGATCCATCTCAAGCAATCGTTTCCACAACTGAGGATGATATTTCCGCATTTTTTTCAGTTCGTCAATTCTTTGAAAAGGGCAACACCAGCATGAACAACGATGATATATCTCATACAGACCGCCCCAATCATACCCATGCATATAACATATTTTTAGTGCTTCCTTTTCATCAATCTTCCATTCTACCAATGGGTACTGTTCCTGCTTGATCCGTTTTGGCTCATCTGCTGCTATCCCTACATAATGCAGTGCATGATACTTCCCCTTTAGGTTCCTTACTTCAGCATCGATCAGATGCGTCTTTAACTGGCCGGTACACCAGCGAACTTTCATTCCCGGCCAACCATTCCCATAAAGGGGAACTCCATAGTTCATCCGATTTTCTATGGCACTCTGCTTCTGCTTTGGTTCTTCAAACATCAACCACTCAAACCCTTTTGGATGACGCAGTGTCGTAAAATGAATTTCCCTTTCCCTGTAAAGATAATCATCCAGCTTTGCCAGATGCTCATACATTTCCGGAAATTCCATACCTGTATCTGCCGTTATCACTGCGTCAATGGGCATTCCCTTTTCAATCATAAGCAAAAGCATAGCTGTACTGTCCTTTCCTCCTGACAGCGAAATAGCATGAAATTTATCTTTTTCTATTCTCTATTACCTCCTTCTACCGCTGAATTTTAAACAAATAAAACAGCCTACATGTTACTCTCCTGAGGGATCACCATTTCACATGCAAGCTGCTCTATCATATCAATCGGCATCTTACCATGCAGCCAATTGACCATTGTTGTCATCATTCCATCCTGCTCATAATATAAATACTCTTTTTCCGCAGGATTCTCCGGATATATAACCGTAACACAAAAATCCGGCATATATTCCTTCATTTTCTCATCCCAATACCCTACCACACCTTCATGGAGTCTTAAATGCAACTCTGGGATATTCACATACCAACCGCTAAGTACCAGCTGATAGCCTTCCTCAAGCTCCACCACATCGTCAGGAATCTCTGCAAAATCTGTTTCCTCCAAATACTTTTCCACATCTGTCAGTCTGCAATGTTTCTTCATCCACAATCACCCCCTTCCTGTTGTAGCTTGTTACCGCTATCTGATACGTGAAGCTTCAGCCTGATAGACATATTCCGGTTCTGCCACACAATCAGTACGGCTATCTTCCACACCACCAAGATCCATATCCGCCACCTTTTTATTCTCCAGATCCAGCTCTGTGTTCAGTTCATACTGTCGGGCCAGCTTTGTTTTCAGCTCCTGTTCATATTCAAAAGGCTTTTCATACTGGATACGGGATGCTTCCATATCGTTTTCATACTGTTCTATCTTTTGAAGCAAAAATTCCTCATTGCTCTGAATGTTGTTAAACAGATTCTCAATCTTGACCATGTTACCTACCGGGCTATTGGAAAGTTCCGCTTTATACTCTGTTCGTCCCTGTAATACCAGATAACTGACACCCAGAAAATTCTTTTCCACCGAAAGAATAAATCCTTTGTATTGTCCCAGTGCAGTGGTTTCTCCGATCTTGCACTTGCTGATTGCCTCCAGCATGACAGTTCCCCCGTCTACACGTTCAGTAAACGTGGTTTTTCCGATGGTAATAGCAAATTCTTCGCTCTTTAACAGTTCTTCATCCCTAACTATCATATCTGCCCGGACAGCTCCCAACTTTGCCTTAGCTGCTGCTATCAGCTTAGGATAGCGGATCATAAAG
>SVFL01000126.1 GCA_015056885.1 Lachnospiraceae bacterium | reverse complement strand
GGAACTGTCTCCTCCTCTTCAATATGCAGAAATTCAAAGATAAACTCCTTCACTGTCTCACGGAAGTCTTCATTCACAGCCATGGCAGTTGCCACTGTGGTAGTGGCTGCCAGAACCACAATTCCTATGAAAACAGCTGCACGCTTCACTATATTGTAAAGAATCGTTTTCCCTTGTCTCTGTTGTTTCTTTGCTGATTTTCTCTGCACTGCATTGACGCAGTCAATTCTTCCGGCATTCCCATAATTCAACCGTTTCAGGGCACTCTCTATGTAGTCGTCCTCAATATCGTTCATAATTTCCAAAATGTGCCCACTCTTCAAAACATTTTTGCTATTACTCATGACAGATACCCCTCCTTTTCCAGACACTTCCGCAGCTTTTCCCTTGTACGAAAAAGCATGGATTTTGTCTTACTCTCACTGAATGAAAATTTCTCACAGAGTTCCTGAATGGATGCAAAAAACCAGTATCTGCATACAAACAGATCTCGTTCCGTTTCCGGAAGGGTTCCCAAAAAGGTATTGATCAGTCGCAATAATTCTTTGTGCTCTACACTCTTTTCCACGTCATTGCTATCAGAAATACATTCCTCCAATTCTTCCAGGGCCAGGCTTACCTGACCGCCCCCTCTTTTTATTCTGGTTTTCAAATGCCACTTATTTAAGCTGATGCGTCTGGTAATCTTTCCTACAAAAGTAGCCAGCACTTCCGGAAAGTGGGGCGGGATACATTCCCATGTCTTAAGCCAGGTATCGTTTACACTTTCATCGGCATCTTCTTTACTTAATAGAATATTGAAGGCAATTTGATAACAATATCTGCCATACTTTACCGAAGTTTCTTTTATGGCACGCTCATTGCGATCCCAATATAGCCTTACAATCTCTTTGTCTTCCATATGCAATCTTTCCTTTCCAAAATCCGCGAACTTTGGGCCGTAGGCACAAATTCGCCTGTGAAATTTATTTTCACAGTTTCCTCCTTGTTCTGTAGTAAAGGCCTTTCACCCTTATACACAACAAAAATTCATTTCGGTTGCAATAAAAAACAATTAAATTATTATTTTTATTCCAAACGGCAAAAGGCTGCAAGCATGGGCAGCCTCTCATACCTTTTCTACTTTTGTTTATAATTCTGGATCTTTCTGCTGTTTTTCCTTATTGCTCCAGCCCATAATCCTGTACTTTCCAGCCCGCCTTTTCTTTTCCTTCCAATACCGTCAAATACGCACAATAGTCTGCATCCTTCAAATTATTCAATCGGTACTTCTACTGCTGCAAGGGAAACATACTTTGCCAAAATAGCATTTACCACATTTTTTGTTTTGGCATCCAGCGACAAATGTCTCCGATTTACATTATCGTTGAAAGTACCACAATCGGAATGGTATTTGTATGTCGCTCCATTAATTACGACCTCAATATTGTTTAAACAATCTGTGGTCGCCTCAGTTTTCCATGAATCACTCTCTAAAATATCTGCAAGCGCTAATCCATCGTTGGCTGAAAGTGGTTCGCTTTCCCCTGTAAAAATATTTTTCACTACAAAGGCTTCTTCATCTGGAAGTTCGTCGTTCGCTTCGTATGTAACCGGGTTTGTCATGAGCTCTGTACTCTCGTCACTACTCTCATACATCCACCGGGTAAAGAAGCCTTGCCCCGTATTGACATTATACAGAGCCCATCCTTCCAACTGATCCAATTCCCCATTCCGCCAATGGTAAGCATCCGGCCACCAGTCACGGCACGCTGCCGGCAACTCATCTGCAGATACTCCAGGTGCGTAAAGAATAAATTCTTCTCCTCCAGTCACACCATAAGCATCTGAAGCAATATACCGCACACCATCTTCTATCCATGATGTTTCCAGATTTTTCTCTGTAGACAATTCTGCCAGTTTCATGGACCAGGAGTAGTCGCTGATCTGCTGAATTTCTGTAAATTTTCCTTCAAACACACTGACATAGCATGTGCCATTGGGATAGTCCGACGCATTACTTCCCATCTCCGAGTCACGATAGTCACCGGTAAAGCTTCCATCCGGCTGAAGGGTGAGAAGGCTACCCCACGCTCCTGCGCCACTGGCAAACACGAGATTTAAGGGAGCATCCGGGAATTCTACCGCATTAGATGTCAATTCCTTCCTACTGTCAGTTCCATCCATCGCTGCCTGAATCTCATCCGGATCAAACCGAACCGGATAAATCTGAGGCAATTCAGTCGCATTTGCATACTGTCTCACAAGCTTTCCCTGCTCCGTGGACAACAGTACACTGCAATTTCGAAGAAGCAGACTTATCTCCTCGGCAAACAGCTCCATCTCAGGAGTTATCTTAAGCGTATCTTCCACAGGAATTTCAAAATCCATAGTCCACTCTTTTTGGATTGTTTTCTTATTGCTCTCCAACGAGAACATCCTGCATTTATAGGTTCCTACACCTTGATACATTTGCGGCTGATATTCCACCAGATAATCCTTTCCACCTTCATTGTAAATCATAATGGTATTCCAGCCCACATGAGGAAGACCTGCTTCCACTGACGATATCACAGTGCCATTTTCCACTACTAAAAGTTCATAAAGCATATCAGGTTCCACTTCTCGAATTATAATTCTTTCATTCACCCGGTTATGATTCAAATCTGAATAGGAAACAATATTTCCATTTCCTGCAAGTAAAACGGATGCTTCCAAGCTATCTGTTTCCTGCCAAAGAGCAAGGAGTTCCGTATCGGTCATCTGAGCCTCATAGAAAGTTTGTCCATTCTCTTCTCCGGTCCGTACAATATCAAGCGCACCTTTACTCACCACCTCTTCTCCATCATAAATAGTAAAAGTAATAAATGCACTCTCTGCTACATAAGTGAAATCTTTTCCCTCAATAGCCGGTATCCAACAGATGGGTTCTCCTTGCTCGAACCTCATCTTTTTCTCCTTTGGCTGCCCCTCGGCCTGAAGATTCCATAACAAACCATTACTACAGGAAGCCTCTATGTGAGAGTATTGTTCCAATGCTACATTAAAATGAAAGGCTGCATGCCAGGTTGCACTCATCATTGGGGAAAATGTCCATTTGACAACTGCTGGTTCATTTTCCTCCACTTCATCATCTGCAGGTATTTCAAATGTGGTGGGAACAAGCAACCATGGGTCGGAACCTACAATATCTGCAACCACCTCAGCCGTCTCATT
>SVFL01000042.1 GCA_015056885.1 Lachnospiraceae bacterium | reverse complement strand
GGCACGACCACCATTCCCGGCGGCACCATCCACTCCTACCATAGGGACGGCGCGGGCATCGGCGGCGGCGATAACGCCAACGGCGGCACCATCACCATCTCCGGCGGCGAGATCCACGCCACCTATGCCGAGGGCAGCAACGGCAACGGCGCGGCCATCGGCGGCGGCCACAACCAAGGCAGTGGCGGCACCATCCGGATCACCGGCGGCGAAATCCAGGCGAGATCCAAGCACGGCGCGGCCATCGGCGGCGGACGGGCAGCAACAAGCGATAGTTCAGATCGCCATCAGAATTCCGGCGCTTCCGGCAGCGTCCATATCACCGGCGGCAACGTGTGGGCGAAGTCCGATCGCGCTTACGGCATTGGTGCGGGCGGGAACGGCCATCCCTGGAATGATCGTCATTATTCTACGTATAATGCATACGACATCGGCAACTGCTACATCACCATCGGCGACAGTGCGGATGTGCAGGCCTACGGCGGCCTGGCCGGTATCGGCGGCGACTGCGGCCATGTCACGATCAATGGCGGACAAGTGACCGCTTCGGGCAATGCGGATGAGGGCTATGGCTGCGGCTACGGTATCTTTATGCTCAGTTATGAAAAAGACGGCGAGGACAACGAGGTAATAATCCGCGGCGGCGAAGTCCATGCGGAAGGCGTTGGCGAATACTTCGGCATTGGCAACACGAAAGGCGCGGTCAACATCACCGGCGGCAAGGTGTACGCCCATTCTGATGGGGACGCCGGCCTCAGCTGTTACGAATCGGTGTCCATCACCGGCGAGGGCACCTTCGTTCAGGCGAAGGGCGACAAGGGAGCCGGCTTCGTATTTGTGAATAATGGAGACGACGGGACATATAACTTCGATCAGGCCACCATCGAGGTCATCTCCGGCGGAGCGCTGGATATGGATAAAGCCGTGCCCGTGTTCTACGAGGGCTCGAAGGTCAAGGCCGGCGAGACCCAGAGCAGCGCCGAGTACCTGGACTACAAGGAAAGGGCAACGGCCTACAAGACTTATCAATACTATAAGATTTCGCCCTGCAAGCATGTGGACGAGGACGGCAGCAGCCTGCTGGACGAACCAGCCGACATCCACGGCGTAGGCTCCGTCTCTGCGAAATACCTGCCTGAGGAAAAAAAGATACATATTAGCTACTGGCAGGATTCCATTCAGGATTTTAAGGAAAAGGATTATGAAATCGATCTGGATAGACTGGAGATGTCGGATTTCATAAAATAGTTTCTCATAAAACCATAAAAAAGTTCCGCCCATTAAATGGACGGAACTTTTTTATACAACTCCCTTTATTGCCTCTTCGGCCCTCGCTACTCGCTCATTTATTTCATCCCTCGTAGTGTCCCTATATCTGTCCATATCTCCTTCAACAAACATCAGGCAATGCTTATTCTCCGGATGATCAAGAAACTCAAAATACATTTCCCGTGTATCGTATAAATCCTGCATATGAATCAATGCTTTTTCTTTGTTCCCTCGTTTTACATGCTCTACAACCAAGCCGGATAACAGAGATGTTTTCTGGTAAATCTGTCTGTGGGGCAGGTAATCACCTCCGGACAAAAAAGCATCAATCACCCTTAACATATACTCATTCAATGCTACACACTTTTCCGCTGCATCACTTTCTCCCCGGGCTTTTGTAATCCTTGCAGCCAACCTTATGCTTCTCGCCGCAAAGCGCGCTTTAAGGGCAAAGCTTCGTTTAATTTTCTCAAGGGCAATGTCATATTTCCCATCCGCATAAGCCATCTCAGCTTCCCAGTATTCCCTGTCACCGTATATATACGGCAGATTTTGCATAAGACTCTCCGATTTACCCGTTTCGCCACACAAATCATGAGCTCTTGCCATCAAATAGTAGGTCTTGCAAATATTATCCGGATTATTTTCATAACGAAAGATGCTGTTACTATACCTTTCACATTCTTCAAGGAAAACCTTATCCTGCACATTCAATTGCCTTTTCGCAAACAGTTCCACATAACATTCCAGACAGTTCAGCGCAATATCAGGCACATCCGGATATTTATTAAAAAACTTCAAGGACATTTCATACAAATTCCCGGCTTTCTCCGCATCGCTAATCAAATTGATTCCGCCATGATAACTCTTGATGTGCTCCAATTCTCTCTCAAAATCTTCATCTGTGTGACCCAACAGCTTATCTGTAGAAACCTGCAACACCTTGGCCAACGGCACAATCTGCGAAATGTCCGGCATACCGGTGTCCGTCTCCCATTTAGAGATGGCTTGCGTCGATACGCCAATTAATTCTGCCAGCTGCCCCTGTGTAAAACCTTTTTCTTTCCTATACAACTTAATTGTCTGACCTATCGTCATTGCGAATCACCTCACCTTTATATTCGGTACCGTGACTCTATGGTAACAGATTATTTATGTAGAGTACACCATTCATTTAATGAGTAAAAATCAACGCTCCGTTGAATATCGACTTGTTTTTACTGCTTTAATAACCGACCAAAGTGCCGTAAATTAACGTGCATAATTTCTTCTATTACTCCCCTTTATCATTCATAACTTCTCATTGTCTGCAACAATATTTCCTTATATAATAAATTTATCATTATGAGGAGGATATATTCATGAAAAAAAGAACAATTATTTTGGCAACTATGATGGCACTGACCTTTACATCCTGTGGGGATGCCACTCAGACAGAAGCTCCCACAAGCACAGTAACCGTGCCGGAATCAACTACGGAAATCACAGACAAGGCATCTGAATCTTCTATTGAGACTAATACCACATCCGATGAAAACAGCTACACGGCAACACTCTCTATTCAGTACAGTACCCATCAGGATGCAGGAGAAACAACTTCCAAGTCCGAAAACGGAACACCACAAAAAGTGATATTACCCGAACAAGATTCCTCTACAACATATATTGTAACGCAAAACTTTGATTCTGACACAGAAGAAATGGTTGGCACCTGTAAGATGGAATCTTCGGGAGCTGTTTCTGTTAACATTGAACTTCCCGTCCATTTCTATGTTGTCAAGAATAACGATAACTACACTAGATATGACGCAATGGAGATGTTTGGAGAAACTTCCTGCACAAAAACAGAAGTTGACGAAACTGCATCTGTCAACCTGATTGATTTATGTAATCAGTGCAAAGACGAGCAGATAGCCGCATCCCAAATTATTAATCTTCTGTCCAATACATCTCTGGGCCTTTATGAAAAAGTTAAGACTGATATTACCGCATATGAGGGAATTTTCCTGCCCGCTACGGTAACACAGACCGAAACAGGGTCTACCGTGTCTGTAGATCTTACCGGTTTGGATTTGCAACAATTCTACAGTGGCATTATTACTAGCGGATCATTGGATATTTCTATTGATAACTCTAAATCAATTGATGTGGAAGTACCCGATGATATCGAAAATTCTGTTCTGGAAACAGAATCCGAAGAATCAGAAATTGAGGTAAAAAGTGATGTCGACTATATCGGCAAAACTGTGGCAGAATTCTTAGCAGACGGCAACGAATTGAATGGATATAGCGGAAACGGCGAATCTTATGAATTTTCAGCTGTTAATTCCAAAGCACGCATGTCCTACCGTCTTGTCTTATCGGATGACGCCACCGAAATCATGAAAAATAAAGACTTTTTTGACGAATATGAGGATCTTGTAGCCGATTGTACCATAGTGGAAATAGAATCCCACTATGCAGACGATAGCATTTTGCAGCCCTACGTAGGCAAAACTCTCGCAGACTTGGAAGCTGACGGAATCAGCGTATCCGGTTACATGAGTAGTTCCTTTAGCCTGACCTTGACAAGTTCCAGCCACCTTACACCTATTTATATCGAGTTCAGCGAAGAAGATATGGCTATTTATAATGCATTACAGGACCCCGACACGGAAGACATTGTTGAAGCCTACAAAGACTGTCCTATTGCAGCTATTTACTATGTAATTTATTAATCACAAACTTATGGGTGCCGTACTAAGTATTTTTTACTAGTACGACACCCATTTTACTGCTGGTGGCCGGACTTGAAAACAAAGTCTGATTGCCAAAACATTTATAGAAAGGAGCTTCCGGCTCTCTCGCTTGGGTGTGTAAACAAAGTGTAAACATATTTACCTCTTTACACCGTTTGCATCATTATTAATACCCTTATATCTATTTTCCGGGTTTTTATTCCAAAATTCATGAATGTTAAAACCATTGGCTAATAGCTTCTTTCTGAGATTCTTTTCAACTATCAAGTCATGCTTAAAATCTTTATTAGATTTGCTTCCTAATAATTCCTTTATCTGCTTAATATTACAACTTCGAATTAATTCGTCTTCTAAATTGTTTACTTGTGGTATGCATATTACATGCTTAACTTCGGGACACTTACTTAATATTTTGATATTTTTGCTTAACACACTAACATTTCCCTCGTCTGTATCAAAAACCAAAATCACTGTAGTGCCCTTTTTCAGCTGCATAAGACGTATAGCTGTTATTTCTTCTTGTACCACATTAAATACTTCTATTTTACCTGGAACAATTAATCCCATTTCTGTTTTTAACACAGAGAGAAGTTTTCTTTCATCTTCTCCCTCTACATAATATTGATAGTATCCCATTTTTCCCATATTATGTACCTCTACAGTCTCTCTTGTTAGCTACTTACCAGTTCATATATCATATCTATTTTAGGCGAAACCGAAAATAAATCATTCTCAACTGCATTTTTTAAAGAATCTGTGTTTCTTTTTAAAAGCGAAGAAGCACTTATACATTTTATAGGCTTATCTACATCATTCATATCCTTTTGCAAAAACAAAAAGGAATGCTTTGGTAACGGTAAGTCTAATATATCTGTATTATGGGTAGTAAAAAACAGTTGTTCATTTTCTTGTATTTTATTAACCATAACTGACAAAATCGCTTTTTCTATATCGCTATGTATATAAGAAAATTTCTCATCACAATAATAAAATCCAAATTCTCCTTCTAGTATAGAAGTCAATACCCCTGCAATTTCAATTCCTGCCTTTGTTCCACTAGACAAAACATTCGAATCTATTAATTTTCCATCTTGAATAATTACAGACTTGTCCACATAACGGATAATATATGTATTATCTATTTCATCTGATTTTTCAACTTTTATAATAGCCGGATCTAAAGTTTTTAGAACTTTCTCTAATACATGTAAAAAACGTATATGATTCTTCGTCATGTGTATACGTCTGGTGCTGTCAGTGCTATCAAAAGGATATTCGAACATCCATGACAACCCTTGAATTTTTTCTAATTCTTCAATGTAACTAGTTGATTTTTCATTTATATTCGCCTCTATTCTTTTTACACAAGTCTCGTAGCTATCTTTGGTGTTTATCTCTGTTGATTTAACCATTACATCTATGTCGGCACTTGTATATTTCTCTCCCTGTTTAGGCCTTATAACCGTCTTCAACCTATACAACACATATTTGTCAGTCACAAAATCCATTTCAATCAAGGCATCTTTTGTTACATCACAAATAGCATCTGTAAGGCTTTCATATTGCTTTTTGTCAACAAAATTAAATATTCTCATTAACATTTTGCCTATAGATGTTTTGCCAGATGCATTAGCACCCATTATTATGTTTACCTTCTTATACCTAAAATTCGTTCTTTCACGCAAAAACTCATTATTGATGTAAGAACCTACAATTTTCTTAGGATATGACATATTCATGTGAAAATTTTTAAAAGAAATGAAATTATCAATTTTAACGTCCATTACTATCATATCGCATTTCTCCTTTTGTATTATTTCGGTTTTCACGAACTAATCTCCTTTCATCATACATTATCTTTTATAAAAATACAAATACTATTTTATGTATATGCTATATTTTTCTGTAAAATGCACTCTTTCGTATCAATTAATACCGCTTCAAATTAAATCCTTGCACACAAAAAATCCAGCATTTCTGCTGGATTTTTACTGCTGGTGGCCGGACTTGAACCGGCACGGGGTTGCCCCCGAGGGATTTTAAGTCCCTTGCGTCTGCCTATTCCGCCACACCAGCGGACGCTATGGTCAAAAACCGGACGATAAACGTCCGGTTTTGATGGATGGAGGTGGATTCGAACCACCGAAGCAATTTGCAGCAGATTTACAGTCTGTCCCCTTTGGCCACTCGGGAATCCATCCATTTTAGGTAGCTTTATAAAAACTACCTGACAATGTGAAATTTTATCACATCTTCAAACAAAATGCAAGCACTATTTCACTCGCTCGAAATAATACATTTCAAAAGGATATACGGCAATCTGCTGGTGACCGTATTTTTCTACGGTATAGCCTGCTTCCGTCATCTCTTTCAGCTCACCTTTATCAATGCTTTCCGGTGTAAAATACCAGAATTTATCATGTTCCATACCCTCTTCACTACATCTTCCTGTGATAATATCTCTATCGGGATAGTAGTAATAGAGCACGGTCCAACCCAGATGTTTTACGTTATTGGTGACAAGCACGGTATCCTCAGGCACCTCACCCACAGAATTAACAACCTGTTCTGTTGCAATCTTTTCTGTCTTATAAACGGTATAGAAAGCTTTGAAATTGCCAAGACCTACCACAAAAAACGCCGCCAGTGCAAGAACCAAAAGGGTCTTAACTGCCTTGACAAGCCAATCCTTTTTGAGTTTCTTGCCAAGCTCCTGTACCAAATCCATCACTCCACGGCTGCCGAATACCAACATAAGTATGGTTACGGCACAGAGCGGATACAAATATCTTTGCGCCAACACAGGGCCCATGAGCAAACACATTATGTATGCTGCAATGATGACTCCCAATATGGTCAGTGCACCTACTGCAATCGCATAGGTCTCCGTAGACCATTTCTGCAAAGTAGGTCTGTGAATGGAAAGTTCTGTACATCCTTCCTTTTTACGAATGCGGAAGAAAGAGGAATCCACCACAAGCAACACAACTACAAATAATGCCAGCAATACAAAAACAATCTTTTCATATTCTACACCGCACAGCACCATCTGCATGGACTCTCCCATACTCAAAGTCTCTGTCATCCACCAGTCATTGCTTACTTTCTCTGTACTGTAGAATAACCGAGGAAGCCAGGGAGAATAGCCTCCGATATAGCCAATCAGCGCCAAAAGCGCCTTAATCCATGTTTTCCCCTTGTAACGGATAGCGGTTGCCACACCTGTAATAAATACAATCAGACCGGCAGCCATCATACCATAATAGTGTGAATAGGCTCCCACAAGTCCCCATATAACCATACCAAACCATGCCAGTTTGCCACCGCCCAGCACCCGGTATGCACAATAGTAACACAATGCCACGCCCATAAAGGACATGGAATACATACGAATTTCTACATTGTATTGCAGACAGGGAGATGCCAAACCGGTAAGCATTATGAAAAATGCAGCCGGAATATCTCCAAATCTCTTGCGCAGACAAGTCAGCGCCAATACAATTCCTACAAAAAACGGTATCAAAGAAGCCAAATGATACATGGGACCGGTGTGTCCGAAAACATCACCGAATATTTTCAGCCAAAAATAATAAAGAGGCGGATGACTGTCCCAAAAATAGTTTACTTGCATAATACCATCAAAGGACTTTTGGGCGGTATTGCCGGAGAAACACTCATCTCCCCACAGTACATTGTCAAACATCAGGCTAATGTTTAAAAGCACTACCAGCAATGCTATAAGATAAATACCCGCCGGTATCAGGAACTTTGTCACAAATTTGCCAAGTCCCATATCCCGATATTCCTGCCAGGCAACTTTTACCGTAAGCTTCCGGGTAGTATACATCCACTCGGCTCCGATAATAATTGCTGCCGCCATAAGTTCCATCAAGACAAATTTCAGCACAAACGCCGGCGAGGCATCCATCTTGGCCTGAAAAGAGGTTCCCTCATCACAGAGAAAAAACATAGCTATGCTGGCCAAAAATGTCTCCACCAAAGCATAAACTGCATATCGAATCAACAACTCCTTACCTGTTATCTGCTCCTTTTGTTGATAGCTTTTCCATACCAATAAAGGCAGCACCGGAAAGGTAAGTCCAAATATTAAAGCTTGCATCTTAAGTCCTTTCTTCAAGTCATTCTTCTGTATATTTCAAAATTGTTCCCGATGTAGGGGGCAATTCAATGGTAATTTTACCGGTATGAATCTCATACTCTGCACCCTCAAGGCTATAGCCGGTATTGTTACTCTGCAAAATCACCTTCATCTTACCGGTTTTGGGCGTTCCAAGCTCCCATACGGAAAGCTCTCTGGTAACAGGATGATTATTGTTGTTAATAGCAATCACACATTGGTTCTCTCTGTTAAAACGTCCATATACCAAAACATTATAATCCGAATCTACCGGTTTAATAGAACCGGTCTTAAGTTCCACATTTTCCTTACGCAAACGAATAAGATCCTTATGGAACTGAAGCAACTCCTGATCCTCTCTTCCCCAAGGGAAAGTACGTCGGCTGTCGGGATCTGTAAATCCACACAATCCAACCTCATCACCATAATAAATCGTAGGTGCACCAATCCAGGTCATCTGCATAATAACGGCTTCTCGGAATACCGCCTTGTTCACATCGTGATTGGCAGCCTCCGGACCCATGGTGTTGGTACGTCCCACCTTGTGATTGGTACGGGTCAGAAAACGGGAATGGTCATGATTGGAAAGCTCATTCATGGCTACCTGCCAGCTGGGTGTAGTAAAACTGGCATTGTGATGACGCATTGCGCCCCAGAAGCTCTCCGCATTGCCCAACAAATCCTCTCTAAAGTCGTCACTGTGCTTCTCCATACCGGTTAAAAACCAGGTTACAGGCTCCATAAAAGCATCATAGTTCATAACGGTATCCCACTCATCACCCTGCAGCCAGTCTCTGGTATTACCGTAATGCTCCGCCAACACGATTGCGTCCGGATTGGCCTCCTTTACAGCCTTACGGAAATCATGCCAGAACCGATGATTGAAACTCTGACTATGTCCCAAATCTGCTGCCACATCTAATCTCCAACCATCGGCATTGTAAGGAGCAGACACCCACTTGCGCCCGATTTCCAGTACATAATTGTAAAGATCTTTGGATGCCTCATAATTAAGCTTAGGCAAAGTATCATGTCCCCACCAGCCATCATAGGTGTTGTTGTAGGGCCATTTATAGTCCTCTCTGAAATCAAAATATCCGCGATAAGGGCTGTCTGCGCTGACATAAGCACCCTTCTCGTAACCTTCCGCATCTTCGTAAATGCGCTCTTTATCCATCCATTTATTGAAGGAACCGCAGTGATTGAACACACCGTCTAAAATCACACGCATGCCTCTCTTATGGGCTTCCTCCACCACCTTAATGAACAACTCGTTGCTGGCCTCCAGATTGGCCTTGTTGGTCACACGGTTAATATATTTTGTGGCAAAACGGTTCTCCTTCTGCCCCTGAGGCAAGAGATCACCCTTTTCATCCACAATTTTACCAAGATGAGGGTCAATATAGTCATAGTCCTGAATGTCGTACTTGTGATTGGAAGGAGATACAAACAGAGGATTAAAATAGATAACCTCCACTCCCAAATCCTCCAGATAATCCAGCTTATCCAAAACACCCTGCAAATCACCACCATAGAAATTACGCACATCCATCTGTGCCGGATATGCATACCAATCCTCAACACGATGAACGGGCTCATTAATATAGCAATACTCATCTGTCAGAACATCATTAGAAGGGTCACCATTGCAGAAACGATCCACATAAATCTGGTACATTACCGCACCCTTCGCCCAATCCGGTGTTTTAAATCCCGGAATAATTACAAAATCATAGTATTCATTGACTTCCTGCACCAGTCCGCGCACATCAAAATAGCCCACAATATGCCCTGTGCGAAGCTCAAAATGATAAGATACCTTCTCATCATCCAGCTCCAACTCATACGCATAGAAATCAAAGTCTTCTGTACTCTCTTCCTTCCACATCAGATGTCTCTGACCCCTATGTATCAGATACACACTGTCCACGTTATTCTTGGCCGTCCGAATCCGAATCGTCACCGGCTCATATGCTGACGGCTCCGCCGGAGTCACATACTCCGCAGTCGTATCCGTATAAATCGCCCTGCGATTAAACACAGGCCTCATACCTGCAATATACGCCTGATTATACTCCGTCTGCCACAAATTCTCGAAAGCCATATATTGGTTTCCTTTCTCATGGATGCTTACACACCCCTATCATTTCTATTTTACCCAATTACAATACCTTTTTCAACTACGAATATACAATCTGCCATGTATGTCCTACCACAGGACCTTGAAAAACGTCGGCACTTAGGCTGCGTACTTTGCAGCCTTATGCGCCGCTACGCTTTTTCACGGAGCGAAAGCGTTCCAGTGGTAGGATATAAACACTCACAATCAAGGATTTCTAATACCTCCCCGAAAGAGAATTTCGGATTACAACCAACAAAAAAGACAGCCGCGCAGCTGTCTTTTTTAGAGAAGGTATTTCTTACTTATGGGGTATAGCAAAAAACTATAATGTATTGGGGGGGTTACGCCTATTATAATAGCACCACCCCTATTTTTTGACTAGACCCAAAATTCACAAATATTACAAAAACGTCATTTCATTTTTGTGCATTTTTCACATATCTATACTGTGAATAATGCCTCGAACTCCTCGCGAGTAATCTTTTCTTTCTCCAAAAGGAGCTCTGCACAGGCATGAAGAACGTCCATATGCTGGGAAATAGTCGCTTTTGCTTTTGCATAGCAATCATCCACAATAGACTTTACTTCCTTGTCAATTTCAGATGCCACAGACTCACTGTGCCCCTTGGTATGAGCCAGATCACGACCGATGAACACCTCACCCTGGTCATCATCATAGCAGATAACACCAACATTCTCAGACATACCGTAGCGGGTTACCATTCTGCGTGCAACCTTTGTAGCACGCTTAATATCGCTGGATGCGCCTGTGGTAATATCATCGAAAATCAATTCTTCCGCAATTCTTCCACCTAAAGATACCTGAATATCCTGAAGCATGCGGCCCTTGGTCATAAACATTTCATCCTTCTCAGGCAGAGGCATGGTGTAACCTGCTGCACCGGAACTTGTAGGAACGATAGACACCGTATAAACAGGACCCACATCAGGCAATACATGGAACAGAATCGCATGACCTGCCTCATGGTAAGCCGTAATTTTTCTCTCTTTGTCAGAGATAACACGGCTCTTTTTCTCAGTACCGATACCAACCTTGACGAAAGCGTCCTGAATATCCTTCTGAGTCACATAACCACGAGCCTCCTTGGCTGCGTTGATAGCAGACTCATTCAAAAGATTCTCTAAATCTGCACCGGTAAAGCCCGCTGTGGTCTGAGCAATCTGCTTCAGATCCACATCTTCTGCCAGAGGCTTATTCTTGGCATGAACTTTCAGAATATCTTCTCGTCCCTTTACATCAGGAGGCGCCACGGCAACCTTACGGTCAAAACGTCCGGGACGCAAAATAGCGGGGTCCAAAATATCCACACGGTTAGTAGCTGCCAATACAATAATTCCCTCGTTTACACCAAAACCATCCATCTCAACCAAGAGCTGATTTAAGGTCTGCTCTCTCTCGTCATGGCCGCCGCCCATACCTGTTCCGCGGATACGAGCCACAGCATCAATCTCATCAATAAATACGATACAGGGAGCATTCTGCTTTGCTTCCTCAAACAAATCACGTACACGGGATGCACCCACACCTACAAACATTTCTACGAAGTCGGAACCGGAAATACTAAAGAAGGGAACACCTGCTTCACCGGCTACTGCCTTGGCAAGCAATGTTTTACCGGTTCCGGGAGGACCCTCCAGCAGAACACCCTTGGGAATTCTGGCGCCTACTTTGGTATATTTACCCGGGTCTTTTAAGAAATCAACGATTTCCGCCAGCTCCTGCTTTTCCTCTTCCATACCTGCAACCTGGTCAAAGGTAGCATTTTTGTCTCCCACAGACATCTTGGCGCGGCTCTTGCCAAAGTTCATCATCTTACTGCCGCCACCGCCTCCGGCATTCTGGGCATTCATCATCATAAAGAAGAAAATACCCACCGCCAGAACAATCAAAAGCGGTACCAGACTTGTGAGAATCCAGCTTTCTCTCAGCACATCCTCCGTGCGGGGGTCATAACCATGCTCACGAATCAGATTCTCTATCTCTCGCACATCTGTTACATACAAACGCTTGCTTGCACCATTGTTGAGATCTACCTCCACATAACCGGTAGGAGTCTCTTTGTTGGGCTGAATCACAATCTCCTTTACCTTCTGGGATGTCATATCCGCCACAAAATCATTCTGTGTATAATCATCAGAGCTTGTCTTAAACATATTCAGCCCGATAATCATCACTACCAGAATCACAATCAAAAATAAATATGAATTAACACTTCTTCCGTTCTGCTTCAATTTCTATTACTCCTGCTCTTTTTAATCAAACTCTACTACTCCAATGTATGGGAGATTGCGGTATCTCTGGTCATAATCCAGACCATATCCCACCACAAACTCATCCGGAATCTGAAATCCCGTATAATCTACATTTACATCTACTACTCTTCTGTCGGGCTTATCCAACAATGTACACAGTCTCAAGGTAGCGGGATCTCTGCCCTCAAGCATCTCCATAAGATAGCTCAAAGTACGTCCGCTGTCCACGATATCCTCTACCACAATAACATCTTTATCCTTGATGGAATCATCCAAATCCTTCACAATCTTTACTACACCGCTGGATTTGGTGTCACTGCCGTAACTGGAAACAGACATGAAATCCAAAGATACGGGAACCGTGATGCGCTTTGCAAGCTCACACATAAAGAAGCTACCGCCCTTTAATACGCACACCAGATGTACCTCTCTATCCTGATAATCCTTACTGATTTGCTCTCCGATTTGTTTAATTCTGGCATCTACTTCTTCTTCGGTAAGAAGAATCTTAATTCGCTCCTTCATTTTCACCCTCCGTATCATCAGCATTCATTACTAATTGTACCTGTAAAACCCGTTTTGTATTCTCGCTAACCTTGTAATATTCACTGATTCGGTAGCCAATGGCCCAAATAATATGAGAATCCTCTGCTAATAAAGGAATGGAATCCCTTTGAACAGAAGGAATTTTAGTCTCTATCATATAATCCTTCAGCTTTTTATGACAAAGCCTGCCCTGACTGTTTCGAATGGTCAGATAATCGCCGGTCTCACGGGTCCGAACTACCGGCGGTCTATCTATTTTATCATAGTCAAACCATTTCGTATACTGATTTTGAGGAAAAATAAGGGATTTTTCTCGATTTACAGACCAATCCCTCGGTAACTCCTCTACGGGAATTATCTGAAAATCTATTTTCATACCTTCCAACGGGTCTGCGGGAAGCGACAAGCCAGCCTGGCCTCTGCTTAACACCACCTTATCATAAATCCTCCGGGCTCGGATACTGTGTGGCAGACAAAACTGCCGGTATGCCCTTTGGGTAAATAGTTCATATATCATATCCACATGCACATAAGAAATATCCCGAACCCCCGGTGATATTCTGTTTAGTGCTGTCAAAAGCGCTCTTTTTCGTATTGCCGGATGAAGACCTAACACCTGCTCACAATCAAGCTCCAACAGATTATCCTGCTCCTTGCTGATACAATGCTCCAAAGCATCCTTAGTCTGCTGTTGCAGATAATTCTCCGTCTCTGCAAGGATATCCGCTGTCTGCCCCATGCGCTGCACACATCCCGGTGCAATTTCCTGTTCTGCATAGTTTAATATATGATGGCGGATACGGTTTCTGGTATAATCATCCCCCTCATTAGTCATATCATGACAATAATCCTGATGAATTTCCGCCAGATAATGTTCTATTTCCCCTCGGGATACACACAAAAGAGGCCGAATAATTTCGTCCCGCACCGGTGCAATTCCCGTAAGCCCTTTCAACCCGCTTCCCCGAAAGAGGTTAAACAGCATGGTTTCCCCTCTGTCATTTAAGTTGTGAGCCACAGCAATTTTGGCAGCTCCCACTTCGCGAGCCACCTCCTCAAAGGCCTTGTAGCGGAAATTCCGCCCGGCCTCCTCCTCAGAGCACTTGCTCTCTTCCGCAATTCCTGGAATATCTGCCACCCTGAGATAAAAAGGAATATTTAACCGCCCGCACAACTCTTCTACAAAATGCGCATCCTCTGCAGCCTCCTTGCGAATTCCGTGATTTACATGCACCACAAAAGGCTCCAGGCCAAATTGTCTTTTCCACTCCATCAACACAAACAAGAGGCAAACAGAGTCTGCCCCTCCGGAAATCCCGGCCACCACCCGCTCACCGGGCAGCAGCATTTGATATTCGTCAATGTAGGAAAATACTTTCTTCTCTAATGTTCTCATATACAGTAAATTTATCCCATATTTCGCCAAAAATCAAGCAAAACAGGACAAATCCACTTCTAGGAAGATACATTTTCCCAGATTCCTGCCACAAGTACCGTCATATCATCTTGAATATGACCGCCACAGGACATCAATGATGCTTCCATGATTTTCTCCGCAAGCTCTCCGGGGCATACATCCTCCATATTTCCCACCGTCTCCTCCATAATTGTCTCATAATCCTCACCCTCCATAGCCTCCAACACACCATCCGTGACAAGAATTACATAATCTCCATGATTTAATTTCTTTTCTGTAGTATGTACCTCCGCATTGCGAAAAATTCCTAAGGGCAGATTGTCATGGCTGATTTTTTCCACATGATGTCCACGCTTTATAAAGGACGATGCGCCGCCCACCTTGCAAAAACTGCATTTCCCATCATAAAGATTCAAATCACACATATCCAGTGTGGGATGACTGTACTCCCTGCCACCTGCAAAAAACGCCACATTTACCATATCCGCTGCAGCCTCTCGCTCGTATCCGGCTTCCAACAGCTTCTCTATCAAATCGAGCACTCGCTCGCTATCTCTGCTGGCCTGTTCCCCCGAGCCTGTCCCATCAGACAAAATCAAAGACATTCGCCCCTTTTCAGACTCCAAAATGGAATAGTGATCCCCGGAGACCGTTTCATTCTCCTTCGTCACCTTGCAAAATCCGGTGAGAGCCACAAACTTAGGCTCCTCCATAAATACAAAACTTTTTGGCTCCTGACCTACCATATAGGGACTTGCCGCCGACAACTGAAGCCTTCGATTTAGAAGCACTGACATCATATTGGCCACCTGCGTCGCCTGACAACCGCCCTTGCGGTCTGTATGTAAAATCACACTCATTGCCCGGGTATCATCTTCACCGTCTGTGATATAACAAAACTGTTCCGCATAAATACTTTCCGCCCTCAAGGCATGAACCAGTAATTTGCGATATCTCTCCTCTATAGGTCTGCAATAAGATAATTCTTCCGCCAAACTGTTCATAATCCGAGCCACCTCATTTAAATTGTGACTGATTAGCATCCGATTTTCTGTGGTTTTCTGCTCCTCCAATAAGTCTCTTCTGTCCGTTTCACCGGATACCTTTTCGCCGCATTCCATAGTATTCAGACTTTTGGCCAAATCCTGAAAACTCTCCGCATAGCGAATCAACTTCTGCCTGTAAAGCTCCGGAATCCGAATATTTTCCTGTACTACCATTCTCTCCCGTCTGTTCAATGCTGCTATCATACTATACTCCTCCTGATTCCTTTCGTGAGGTATAGTATAATCAGCACCAACCACGTTTTTTGTCAAAACCCGGCCCGTAAGACTTAATATTTTGCGACAAAAAAACCGGAGCCCTCTTCATGCTCCGGTTAATCTTCTTCCTTAAATACAATCTCACCCTCATACACCAGTCCAAGCTTCTCCTTGGCTACTTCCTCCACATAACCTGCGGTCTGGGTGTACTTGCGAAACTCCTCTATCTCTTCCGCGCGGGCAGCCTCTTCATCCTTCTGCTGCTGTAGCTCCTCTTTCTGAGCTTCCAACACTTCCAGTCTCTGGCTCATCTCACCACATCGGATGGCAACAGTCACCGTCAGAATCAACACCACAATGATAATCAATACCATACTAAGGCGATTCTGGTTGTTCTTGCGATATGCGACTTTTCTTCTTGTTCCTTTTGTCTTCGCCATTATGTTCCCTTCCTTTTAAATTCATTTTAAGGACTTTCCTCAATAACGTCAACTGTTTTTTTGACCTTCTCAGAACTCTGTAGATTGGCTTGAGCAGAAATTTAAGGATTTTAAACAGTATTTCCAATATTTTCCCCAATAACAGAGACATATACTTAATCCATAAAGGACTTACCAGCTTCAGGTAAAGAAACATACCCATAAGTGCAGCACCAATGGCAAACCACCGCAAAGTTCCATTGCTCTCATAATACATCATCAAAAATACCTTTGCGGCACAGTAAATCCAAAATCCCATATCCTCTACAGAAACAAGAAAATCCGGATGAGGTATCACTCTGCGCAGAACACGTAGAATATCGTACACAAAGGTAATGAAAACACCCATGTAAAATGCATGTAGTATAAAATCTGTTTCCACCATCCGCTGTTCCTCCTATCGAAACAGCTTGGCAAGCAGCGATTCTCCCTTATTGCTTCCGCCGGACACATCAGAATAAGTAAAGCTGTCGATTTTACCGTCCACATCCACCTCTCCCTTATCAAGAGTCAGACGGCTGACATGAAGATCATCCCCCTTAATCATTAACATTCCCTGTTCCGTTTCCAGCAAAACCTCATGAATATCAAAGGATAAAACATCATTCACGCCTGTAAGCGTACAATTTCTGCGATTGGTCATCGTCACCTTATGCATACGGGCAACTGCATTCAAGTCCTCCATAAACGGCACCTCCAAAGTTTTTGGCAAGTTCCCCTTCGTTTATTCGTGTCTTTGGTATTTGGCTGTGTCGATTGAGGAGCCATATGGCTCCTAATCGACAGCATATATTCATAAACACAAACATACGAAGAGGGACTTTAATAAAGTATATGAAGGGCGGTTGAAAATAGACCTCTACATTAGATGTAACGGAAGAGTTCCTTGGCTTCTTCTTTGCGTACAGTTTCCTGTACGTCAAGGACTTCTACCTTGACTTCTTTGTTACCGAAGGAAATGGTAATGATGTCACCTTCTTTAACATTGGTGGAAGCCTTGGCGGGCTTATCATTAATCATTACTCTGCCGCTGTCACAAGCCTCATTCGCCACCGTGCGGCGCTTAATTAATCTTGAAACCTTCAAATATTTATCTAATCTCATATTTTCTCTCCATAAATTTGTTGAATATACAAAGTATTAGGCTTTCATTTCCTTTTATTTCCGGCTTGGGATATGTAGCGTCGATTGAGGAGCCATATATCCTATCACGAGACCTTGAAAAACGCTGGTACTTGGGCTGTGTACTTTACAGCCCTATGTACCACTGCGTTTTTCACGGAGCGAAAGCGTTCCGTGGTAGGATATATGACTCCCCAATCGACTCTACACACCCCCAATGCCAAAATCTAAAAAAGAGAACCCTGTTAGAGGTTCTCTTTGTCTTGCGTAAGTTTAAAGCAATTATGCGTTCAGCATATCCTTCAGAGCCTTACCACCCTTGAACTTAGGAGACTTGGAAGCTGCAATCTTCATAGCCTTACCGGTCTGAGGATTTCTACCCTCTCTAGCTGCTCTCTCGGATACCTCGAAAGTACCGAAGCCAACAAGCTGAACCTTGCCACCCTTCTTCAACTCATCTGCTACTACATCAGTGAAAGCCTTAAGAGCCTTCTCTGCGTCCTTCTTGGAAAGACCAGCCTGGTCAGCCATAGCTGCAATCAATTCTGTCTTGTTCATTTTGAACTCCTCCTGTATAGGTTTTTTCTTATTTGCGTTACATAATGTATTGCATTGTAGATGTCTCTTTTGAAACGTCTATACATATATATATCCGTTTTTTGGCGGTTTGTCAAGGTTTTCCGCTATTTTTTCTAAATTATCGCCTCGTATTGTTCTATTACTTTTACAATTTGATCTGAGAGCAATTGTTCAGGAGACAATTTACAGTTTCTGGAGACTCCGCACAGAGCCATCAGTGCTTCTCCTACCTGCTCGGAAACCGCCTCGTTGTAATCAGAAGGCTCACACTCCTTTAAGGCTTTGCAAGCAGCTTCTAAGGCATCAACACAGGCCGCGTAATCCTTGCCGGGCTCATAGTGCTTGTCCGCTTTTTTCAACACCTTGGTAGCTCTGGCAAGTGCAGGAAGTTCCTCAGGAATCTCCTGAAGAGGTGTCACAATCTGTTCCTTAACTGCTTTCTCCTTCTTTTTAATCTCCTCCCAGTTCTCAAGAACCTGTCCGGAACCGTTCACTTCCACATCACCAAAAACATGTGGATGGCGGCGCACCATCTTCTCAGCAACTTCCTGCACCACATCCTCCATGGTGAAAATCCCTTCTTCCTTGGCAATCTGGGCATGCATTACCACCTGAAGCAGCAAGTCACCCAGCTCCTCCCGCAGATTCTCATAATCTCCGGTTCGGTCATAAATGCGGATACCTGCCATAACCTCCGCAACCTCCTCCATCATACAGGGACGCAGGCTCATATGAGTCTGCTCTCTATCCCACGGGCAACCGTTTTCACTGCGAAGAGTCTCAATTATCTGTAAAAAATCTTCATAGGTATATTTCTTCATGGATTCCTCCCATATGAACTTCAAATCTATTCTTCGTCCTCATCTTTATCCGAGTCTTCTTCACTGTCTTCCTCATCTTCATCCTCTGAGGAATCACCATCCGTCACATCCCCATCGATTTCTACCAGCTCAGCAAAGGAGAATGTGATATCCTTCTCTTCATTATCCACCTGAATGGTATAGCTGCGTGTCTTGTAACCCTCCATACGCAACGACACCACATGAACACCGGATACTTTCTTAAAGGAACAGGGTGCGATGCCTACATAATTACCATTCACATAAACCTCTGCATCCTCCGGCGAATCAATATGCACCTTATAGTAACCGGTTGATACATCGGTTACATCATCTTTATCTTCTTCCTCTTCCTCCGAACCGGTGGCTGATTCCAATACCACATTCACTCCGGCGGAAGCCTGTCCCACACGAATATACTGGGTTATGGACTTGTATCCTTCCGCCTTGACAATCAGCTGATGAATACCATATTCCAGCGTCACGGGCACAGAGGCATCTGTCTCCGTTCCGTCAATATATAATGTTGCATTCGAAGGGCTTAAGGAGAACAGAACCATACCGGTCTGTGCCTCCGGAACCTCCATATCACCAATATCCAAGGCTGTTTCTTCATTGCGGTTAATGATGACATCCCGCATACCGCCACCTCCACGGTGACTGATATTTACCTGATACGCACCCTCCGGCAAAACCAGAAGCATATCTTCCGTAATCCGCTGAATGGTTGACTGACCAATCTCAATCCACCCACCCACAAAGCTTTCATCGTTTACAAGTCGCAGATATCCGTGCCCCTTCTCCACTTTGACACTTAACACCTGATTATCAATTCCCTGAAAACTCAATACATCAGAAGTATTAATATCCATCGCTTCTATCATCTGCCCCTCAGACAGATACCGGGTATTATCCGTAAGCTTATAAATATCCTCACCAATAGCAACCTCGCCACGAATAAGATTCATTTCATAACGAGCCACACCTTCATTTTTCCATGCCTGATCAGACAACATCATCTTTGTAAGGTGCTTGGTCTCCTTCATAAAGGTCACATCGACAATATCTCCCACAGCAATCTGCTTCAAAGACACACTTTCACCATATTTATCAGCAAATTTGGTGGTACCGTCGTAGGACAAAGTATATTCTCTCCCTCGATTCAAATTCAGAAAAGTAAGAGTCTTTTGGTCACTGTCCTTATCCACCAAAACAGCAGTATCTGCGGAATCATAGCTTTCCGGCCCGGGTGCCTCATAACCAATATGAATCTCATTTGATGACGGTACCTCTGCCGTCCGGCTGCCACTTTCCGGCACACAGGCTGCCATAACAAGCCCTAAGACCAGAAGTGACAGACACAACAAGCGTTTTCTTCTCATGGTATTCTTGTTAAAACTCCTTATCCTCGTTATATACTGCGGAACACTTCCTCCAAAAACTTCTGTTTTAAAGGTTCCTGCTCCACTAGCTTCTCTAACTTTTCCAGATTACGCCCGGGTATCCAGGCTTTACCGGAATTAAAGTAAAAATTAGCAATTTTACGGAACTTCTCAGGATATGCCAATCGATAATACAAATCAATCCGACTGACCGCCGAGAGCGGACGCAACTCTTCATAAGCTGCTAACATATCCTTTCCAAGGCTGATGCTCCAGTTGCTCTTTTCCAAGAGCTTACGCATAAACAAATACAAATCCCGCACCGGATCATCCACAATACACTTTTCAAAATTAATCACAAACCAGCCATGTTCTGTTCTCAACAGATTATGATATTGATAATCTCCGTGACAATAATGGACTTTAAACGATCCTTGCTGAGTTTTGCGGAGCATTTCATACTCCTCCCACTCTGCAGTCACCGTCAAAGCCTGCTCCAAAAAGGAGTCAAAAACCTGTTGCAGCTGAATCTCAAACCAAGTCTTCTGACCTCGTTGCTTTAAATACTTACGTACTTTTTTCAACTCACGGTTCCGCTTCTCGTACTCTGCCAAAGGCGAATATACATATGCAGTTTCACACTCCACCGAATCGGAAATCTCCGACAAATCCTCCGGCTGCCCAAATTCCATACAGGAATGTAACTGCGCCAGATGTCTCACTGCATTCAGACACTCCTCATGGTCATTCATATTACACTCCCGACCATCCATATAAGTCTTAAGAATGTACTTAACCCCGTCATAATCCTTTACATACAATTCCGAATCTTTGGTAGGAATAAGACATTCCGCCTGTATACAATTGTACTTTTGAAGATGTGCAAGCAGTCTGTCTATGGCAGCAAGCCGCTCCACATTCCCTGTATACTCCTTAAAAATCAGGCATCCACGGGATGTCTCACAGAGAATGGCACCACGTCCCTTACGGGTTTTGAACACCTCTATATCATACTGTTCCAGCAAATTAACTGCTCTGTCATTCACCTTCTTATCCTCCTGACATCAATGCTAATCTACTTTATGAAACAGTATGAGAAATTATGCTATGCGAAAACAAACTATCTTAACTGAAGTTCCTGCAATAAATATTCCTTTGTGTTGCACTGAGGATTCTCCAGTACAATCATCAAAAGCTCATTCAGCATCTTACCCAGCTCAGGTCCGGGCTTGTAGCCCTCTGCAATCAAATCCTTACCGGTAACCGCCAAATCTTTCAAAGAAACGCATTGCTTCTGTGCTACAACCTCTTGATAAATCTGCTCCCACTGGTCCACATTATCCAGCTTTTCCTGACGCATATAGTCACTCTGAGCCAGCACATCCGCACGTTTTACCGGGAACAGCAAGGGAAACATCTCCTCCCCCACCCGATTGACGGCGCGACGCACAATCCGCATATCTGGCACAACAGAATTGCCGTAATCATGGTATTCCACCAGCTTGCAGACCTTATTAATCGTATCATTGTCAAATCGGAGCCTGCGCAAAATATCTCTTGTCATCTCCTCGCCAACTGTATGATGCTCATAAAAATGATTTATTCCATCTGCATCCGTTGATATTGTAACCGGCTTACCGATATCATGAAACAACATCGTCAGACGCAAAATACGGTCCGGCTCCACCTGATCCAAAGAATGCAAAACATGCTCACCCACACTGTACATATGATGAGGGTGATTTTGAGCCGTCTCCATACATCTGTCAAATTCCGGTAAAATCACCTTCGTAATACCCATTTCATAGGCCTGTCGCAAATAATCCGGATGAGGGGACACCAAAAGCTTCTCAAGCTCCACCCTGATACGCTCCGCACTGATAGCCTCTAAAGTAGGCGCCAGCTCTTTTATAGCCTCACAAGTCTCCTCCTCAATGGAATATCCCAACTGTGCAGAAAATCGTATTGCACGCATGATACGCAAGGCATCCTCGCCAAAACGTTCTCTGGCATTGCCCACACAACGAATCATTTTATTCTCAATATCCTCCAGACCACCAAAAACGTCCACCAAACCGGTCTCGTTATTGTAAGCCATGGCATTGATTGTAAAATCTCTGCGGCGCAAATCCTCTGTCAAATTAGGCGTAAAGGTAACCTCCTTAGGATGACGACTGTCTTCATATTTACCGTCAATACGATAGGTTGTAACCTCAAAACCTTCCTTATCCAGCATGACGGTTACCGTTCCATGCTGAATACCGGTATCAATGGTACGGGGAAACAACGCCTTTACCTGCTCAGGTTTCGCAGAGGTAGTGATATCCCAGTCCTCCGGCTTACGTCCCAGAATGGAATCTCGCACACAACCGCCTACAACATAGGCTTCAAAACCTGCATTCATAATGGTTTTGATAATATATTCTGCTTTATCGGGTATCTGAATCTTTACCTTATTTGCTTCTTTCACTCAAAATCTCCTGTTTATTTCCAAATAAACTCCTCCATCACCTGCACCAATCCGTCCTCGTCATTGGTTCCGGTAATGTAGTCAGCTACTTCCTTTACTGCAGGCTGAGCATTGCCCATAGCCACGCCCACTCCTGCATATTTTATCATGGAAATGTCATTAAATCCATCCCCACAACAAATTGCATTTTCACGGGTAAGTCCCACGGTCTCAAGCATACGGTCCAAGGAACTTGCCTTGTCCACATTCTGAGGCATAATCTCTATAAAGAAAGGCTCTGAACGATATACACTAAGAATCTCACCATATTTAGCCGCCAGCTCCTTTTCCAGTACCTCCGCACGCTCAGGAGGCGCTGTCACGATACATTTATTAATATCAAAATCTACATATTCTTTAAAGTTCTCAACTACTTTAATATCCATACCGTTAATACGGGATTCCAGTTCCACATACTCATCCGGTTCAAAGGCAGAGATAATTCTGTCACCAAAATACGTTACCAATCCACATTGATGGTCTCTGGCAAAGGCATAAAGGCCAGGAATAATAGTCAACGGCAAAGTTCTCTGGTACACAACCTCACCTGTACGACATTCCACAATACGCCCACCATTGAAGGACAAAAGATACCCGCCATAATTTGCCAGTTCCAATTCCTTCTCATACCGACGCATTCCCGGTGTAGGACGCCCTGAGGCAAGAATTACTTTATGTCCTCTTTTTAGAGTTTCCTGAATACCTCTCTTGGTCTCAGGTGTAATTTCCTTCTGAGAATTTGTCAGCGTTCCGTCTATATCCAGAACAAGCACCTTTTCTTCCATATTTCCTCCTGTAACAAAGACCATCGGTTTAATCCGATGGTCTCTGTAATATCTCGCAAAATGAACCTATTCCTGCTGTCTCTATTGTTTAGTTAGCAGACACATCACCCTCAGATACTGCATCGCTTCCGGATACATCACTACCGGATACATCTCCGCCGGATACAGCTTCCTCAGCTTCAAGCTGTGCCTTAACCTTCAAATAATTAAGATTGCCCTTGCTATCCTCAACAACAACCTGCTCAGCGATAGCAGTCAAATACTCATTCATGTTTTCACTCTGAAGAACATTACCAATGTTAACCTTCCACTCGGGCTGACCTGCACCTACATAATACAATACATAAGTGTTAACACCCTCAATAGTAATAGTAGTGGTATCACCTACGGAACGCTCCTCTGCAAATACCCAGTCTGCAAGCTCAGCTCTCAAACTATCAGTAGTAGCACCTTCCACAAGACCACCATTAGCGGAAGTATTCGGATCCTCAGAATACTTCTTACAAAGCTCTGCAAAACTCTCCTCAGTTGCTGCGCCTGCAGTCCACTCATCCAGAACAGCCTGTCCATCGCCCTCGCCAAGAGTCATAAGTCTGATGTTTGCAGTAGCATCCTCATTCAGATAACGATTCACAAATTCAACTGCATAGTAGGTGTTGCTGTCAGCATCTTCGATAACCTCAGTATCACCATTCTGTCTTGCTTCATCGAACAACCAGTCAGAAATAGCATATGCTACCTCGCTGTAGGTCTCTCCCTCTATAAGCTCACCATTTATATCAACGTTTTCACGTGCAGCATCTGCCAAATCACATGCTGCATTCATAGCAGCTTCAATCTCTTCCTCAGTGGGCTCCTCTGCAGTAATCTCAGCAGGGAACTCCATTACATAATAATCTACAGAATCATAATCAACAGCATTCTCAGCATAATAAGCCTCGATTTCCTCATCTGTTGCCTTCTTGCTCTCTGCAATCTGATCATAATATGCGTTGTTACGAGCAGACTGTGCAACAAAATCAGTCAGAATGTTCAAACTTGCATACTGGCCATAAAGCTGCTTAACATACTTCTTGGTGCTAACCTGTGCGGTCTTGGCAGCTTCCTTAATACTCTTCTCAAACTCTTCAACCTCGCTTGCGGAATCATACTGGAAACCTGCTGCATCAGCCTCAGCCTTAATAGCTCTGGTGCTCTTCATGTTCTCAACAGTCATTTCATCAAAATAATCTTTCCAAGTCAGATTATCATCGTACATCTGAGTGGAAAAATCTTTAGAAGCATCCAAACCAAAATAGCTAAGATATGCACCGTACTGGTTTACATAATCATTTACTACATTATTGTAGTAATAGTCAAACTCCACTCTTGTGATTTCCTCACCATTAATGGTTATAAAGGTTTCATTCTGTGCAATAAAGGTACGAATAGGGAAAGATGCAATAAATGCAACCAAAGCGATAACTGCTACAATGCTGACAGCAGCGGTAATCTTCTTCTGCTTAGCCTCTTTTGCCTTCTCCTCCTCACGACGCTGTACCTTTCGGTCATACTTAGTCACGACCTTCTCATTCTTTACTTCTTTATCAGACATCTTATTACTTTCTCCTTCCTGGTATTGCTCTGTCAGAGCACGGTTCTTTATATTTTAACGTATTTTTCTTGAAAAGAAAAGCTA
>SVFL01000041.1 GCA_015056885.1 Lachnospiraceae bacterium | reverse complement strand
GTCGGATGTCTGTAAAAGTGCGTCCATTTTGGAAAGAAGACCGCTAAAAATACAATAAAACCTTAAAACAAGACAAAAAGAGGGCCATCGCCCAGCTAAAAATTTTTAGCTAGTGCGACAGCCCCTTTTTTATGGGAGGTTACTCTAATGAGTCTGTTCTTTTTGCCCAAAAGTTAATTCCTTTGTTTGAAATTCCGGCAATTGCTATCGTAGGACACTGCCTTTGAGCATCCCACACAACGCTTATCCTCGCCTCTTCCTTATATGGACCATACGCAATCTTTAATATTTCTCCTTCCAGTTGCCACGTTCCTTGAATGGAACAATTCTCATAATAACCATCCGATCCCAACTTCATTGGCACCGCCGTCCGAATCCCCTGTGGCAGTTCATTTGCCAAAGTAATGCGCTCATAAAACCCAATCAAATCACTTTCCGCAATAGTCTGTTCCTGTTCTCCCGCATAAGGCTGCGCACTTACCATAGGCCAGCCATCTGTAGACCAGAATATTTTGCGCACCTGCATAGTAGAAGGTTCGCCCTTCCTGGTAAAATTTTTCTCTCTGATATGACAAATAATATACCAATTATCATCGCTGTCATGCAGAACTGAATTATGTCCCGGTGCCATATAGACTGTTCCGTCGTTCCAGCCATATCCGGACATAAGCAATAATCCGACTTCATTTTCCGCATCAGTAACATCTGTCATCTCTCTACCATGATAGTCCAGATAGGGACCAGTGACATTTTTACTTCTGCCTACCCGAACCTGATAATCAGATTTTAATGAACCGTAAGACACAAATAAATAATAATATTTTGTTTCCGGATTATAAATGATATACGGCCCTTCTATCGCCGCACTCATCCAAACCGGCCGACAGGCAACACATTGCCCGATTCCTTCCTCTGCTGCCAAACCGGTTTCTGTATCCAGTTTTAAAATATGACAACCACCCCAAAAGGAACCATACACCATGTACATATCACCGGTTTTGACATCCGTAATAATATTGGCGTCAATTGCATTCACAGGCATCTCATCTGTGGTTTTCAAAACGCAACCCCTCGGCTCAAAAGGTCCCTCCGGATGATTGGCAACCGCCAGAAAAATACAGGACTGCCTAACACCCCAGGTTGAATTGGAACAATACAGGCGATATTCATCCCCCACCTTTACAATATCCGGTGCCCAGATATCTGTTCCGCCAACCCATTCAGAGGATTCTTGTGGCGGCGCATCTACAACCTTACCCACAAGTTCCCAATGAATCAAATCCTCCGAGCGCCTGCAGACAGCACCCGTACAATATGTATAGTAGTATCCGGTCTTATCATCTTTAAAAATTGCAGGGTCATGGGCATACCATAGCCCCAGCTCTTTTTGTGTAGCTCTTTCATTTTTTCCATCCGGTTTGCCCGGTTCTGTTGGCGGTGCCTTCGGATAAATCAAATTTTGCTTCATAAATTCACCCTTTCTTCCTCTATGCAAATCACCATTTTTCAGAGGGACAATGTCTGCCTGCCACAGCTGCCCGAATTGCTACATAACAGCCACAGACCTTGCAGGTTCCCTCCAAAAGCTTGTCGCATCCACTACATATCTCCAGACAATGTTGATATTCATCTTCTTTTTTTCGCATATCTTCGGGAATTTTTTCAACATATTTCTCTATATATTCCAAAGCGTCCCTTGTCATTTGCAAATCATAGTCGCATTTTTTACAAAATCGAAGTCCCTCCATAACTATCTTCCAATCCGCAATTCCACTACACTACATGCCGGCAGATTCAAATGAATCATATCTCCCTGCACTGAATAAGCATCAAAATCCTGCTCTTTCACACAGTCTCCATTTTCAAAGGTATTGTAATCCTGCATCTGACCACTTACAATCTTTGCTTCCATAACCATACATTCTTCCATACCGGCAAACACAATATCTAACTTATTCTCATTTGTTGCCGACAAATTATTCACGGTTACGGTCACTATACCATCCTTATCAACAGACACAGATTCAGAAATCTCAGGAACTTTCCATTCACCAATACCTATGGTTTCCACACCTGTCAATGTGCTGTCTAAAAGCTTTGCCCCCTGATGGTGACGATACATATGAAATACATGGTATGTGGGGGTCTTTATCATTTTCTTACCCTCCGTAAGAAGGACTGCCTGTAACACATTTACCATCTGGGCAAGATTTGCCATTTTCACCCTGTCACAATGCTTATTAAAAATATTCAATGTAATACCGGCCACCAGCGCATCACGCATAGTATTTTGCTGATACAAAAATCCGGGATTGGTTCCGGGCTCACAGGTAAACCAACAGCCCCACTCATCCACAATCATGCCAATTTTCTTATCCGGGTCATATTCATCCATAATAGCGCCATGTCGTTCTATCAAAGTCTCCATGTACAAAGCCTTCTTCAAGGTTTTATACCAGACTTCTTCATCAAACTCTGTCGCACTTCCTTTGATTTCCCATCCTTCAGGATGCACATAATAATGCAGGGACAAGCCGTCCATAAAACCATGAAAACGAGGAAGTGTATGGTCATGCGTCACATCCAAAACCGTCTTGGTCCAGTGATAATCATCTACATTTGCTCCACCACAAATCTTCGAAATAGGTTTCTCCGGATTATAATTACGTACGTAGGTCTGATATCTGCGATATAAATCCGCATAATAGGAAGGACGCATATTGCCGCCACATCCCCAGTTTTCATTACCTACTCCAAAATAATCAACCGTCCACGGCTCCTCATGTCCGTTTTCCTTACGAAGCTGAGCCATTGGCGACACTCCATCAAACGTCATATACTCAACCCATTCCGACATTTCTTGAACAGTGCCGCTTCCCACATTACCATTTACATAAGTTTTACAACCCAGCTGACGACATAACTCAAAAAATTCATGGGTTCCAAAGCTGTTATCCTCAACCACACCACCCCAATGTGTGTTTACCATTTTCTTACGATTTTCCTTGGGTCCTATACCATCCTTCCAGTGATATTCATCTGCAAAGCACCCTCCCGGCCATCGAAGAACAGGTATCTTAATCTCCTTCAACGCCTCTACCACATCTGTACGCATGCCATTTACATTCGGAATCTCTGAATCTTCCCCCACATAAATTCCTTCATAAATACATCTTCCCAAATGCTCCGAAAAATGGCCATAAATCTCAGGCTGAATCGTTTCTTTTACGTTCTCACAATTAATATGTAATTTTGCCATACCCAATCCCCTTTACTCTGACATATACTGAACGGCCCAGACCGTCATATTTTGAGCACCGGATGCCATAATACAGCGGACAGGATTCCCTGCCTCGTCCTGCATATCTACAATAACACCCTCATATACCTTGTCATCCAGTACAATCTTCACATAGTTACTACCTTCTTCTACTTCATAGGAACCGGACCATTCCCCACCGGTTATTACACCGGCTTCAAAATGGTATTCCTCACCTTCATAAATCTTATTACTCACATCAACCTTATGATTCAACAAATAAAATGTACCTTCTATATCACTTTGTAAGTACCCCTCCCCACGCAATGTTTCTCCGGCTGTCTGGAAAGGCGTTGTCACAAACCAGCCGTCTCGATTGAGAAACATCTTATGTACTCTGGGCTCATGATATTCCGAGCCACTGTCAAACCGCTGGTGATAAGTTATGTAATATTCATCCCCCGACTTGAATGTAGACTGTCCCCCCGGTGCCATATAAGCAGTTTCCATGCTCGGGAACTGATAATTCCCCATCATCTTTAAACCATAGGAAAAGTACATATCATCATCTCCCAACACATTACCTGCCGCATCCACATAAGGACCTGTTACATTCTCACTCCGAAACTGACGAATCTGGTATCCTCCCTCTCTCTCCAATCCACCATAGGATAAAAACAGATAGTAATACCCATTTTCCTCACAGTATTCTATATATGGTCCCTCCACGGCATGATGACCTCCGCCGACTAAATGCACACCATAATAGGGATCGATCCCCTTTTCTTCATCACCTTCCGGAAAAATTGGATACCCGGTCTCCGGATTCAGTTCCAACAGAAAGATTCCGCCTGACCAGGAGCCATATGTCATCCATATTCTGCCATCTGCATCTGTAAACACTGCCGGATCAATGCAATTCGGCCACTCTTTATTGTTAAACCCGCCATATTGCAGATATCTTTCAATATCCGCCTCCTCGCCCAACACCTCATAAAGATTGGTCTGTGCAATCTCGTCTTTTGAAAAGCCTGAATACAGAATGGTATCCACATAAGAAAAGGGTCCCTGAGGGCTGTCTGAAACAGCCATACAGAGATTGGATTTGATATAAGAGGATGTCGTACAAAAATACATAATATACTTATCCATCGTCTGATTATAGAAAATATTGGAGGCCCACACAGAATAACCACCATCTGTATTTTTACCCACATACGCAAAAGCAGGCAAATCTCCATCATAAATATTATCAAACATCCTGTTACCGTTAGCAGTATACTCCCAGTTTGATAAATCTGTGCTTTTTGCCATTACCATATGACTTCCGCACATATAATACTGCCCATCCTGCCCCACAATAATCTGAGGATCATGACAGGAAAGCCCCATCTTTAACATTCCGGTATTCACCTCATCTGCCAAAACAAACGCATCTGCCTGCACTGCTTCAGCCTCCGGAATATCCGTATTTTGACTAACAGGCTTACAGCCTGATGCCGTAAGCCCGATAGCCATAATATAAATGAGAGGAAAAAACTTTTTAACAAATCTGTTTTTCATTTCACTCCTGCTCCATCTTTCATTATTGATTATACGAAAAAATAGGTCTGTCGTTATCATCCCAGCCAATTTTCATCAAAAATGCATGTCTATTGGCATTGTACAACGGATCACCCACAATAACGCTTTCCGTTCTGGCATGATAAACCATGATATCATTTCCTTGCGCATCCTTTGTAAACGAATTGTGTCCCGGTCCGTAAATTCCTTTTGACTCATCCGTCTTCAATACCGGGTACCGCTCCTTTTTCCATGACAAGGGGTCGAGCAAATCACTTCCGCTCTCCGCAGTCAACATACCAACACAATAGTGGATACCTGTTTCACTTGCCGAATAAGTTAAATATAATTTATTCCCCCGTTTAATCATTCCCGGTCCTTCATTGACCCAAAATCCAATTCTTTCCCAGTCATAATCGGGAGTTGTCAAAAGCACCTGTACCGTCTTTAATTTGTACGGGCTCTCCAATTCCGCAATATACAAATTGGAAATCTGTTTCCCTACGCCAACTTTCTCTGCCCATACAATGTAATGCTTTCCTGCATCCTCAAAAACCGTTGTATCCAGCGAAAATGCTTCAAAGGAAAAATCGTCTCCATCTGCTCTTTGTAATTTTCCCTTCTCAATCCAAGCATCCTCCAAGGGGTCAACGCCTGTACATTCCAGCACATATGGCCGAATATTCCAAATATTCTCCTTTTCTCCACCTGCAAAATAGATGTACCACTTTCCTTGTAAAAAATGTAATTCCGGAGCCCAAATATGTTCACTCATGGGACCACTCTCATGCTTCACCCAGATTACCTTTTCCTCTGCATCAGCCAACCCTGCAATGTCCTTCGCTCTTCTAAGAACAATTCTATCATATTCCGGCACGGATGCTGTAAAATAATACCACCCCTCATAATAACATACATATGGATCTGCTCTTTGCAAAATCCATGGCGTATTAAATTTTAACTGTTCGTCCATATCAATCTCCATCCTTGCAATTTAACAGACATTTGAATCCAAATTCAAACCTCTTTTACCATATCGCCGTAACTTTAATGCTTTTTAAAATGTTTTAGGTTTATCTAAAGTATACGACGTTTTTTGTATCTTTTCAAGTACAATTTAATGCTATTATCAATATTTTTTAACTATTTAAGAAATAAATTAAAAGTATTTAAAAACTATCACCAAACATTAAAAGAGCTTATCAAACAAACATTTTACTCATTTGTTTGATAAGCTCTTTATCTCAATTATGATTGACCGTAATACGCATTCTCACCATGCTTTCTGTAAAAATGCTTATCCCTGATACATACCGGCGCAGACACCACCTTAGGATTAATCAGTTCCGTACGGAAAGCCATCTTGGCAACCTCTTCCAGAACCACTGCATTATGCACTGCTTCTGCAGCATCTTTCCCCCATGTAAAAGGTCCATGATTTACACACAATACCGCCGGAGTATACATAGGATTCAATCCCAGCTTCTCAAAGGTTTCAATGATAACCTTTCCGGTATTGGTTTCATAATCTGTTTCAATTTCTTCCGGAGTAAGGCTTCTTGCACAAGGTATCTCTCCAAAAAAATAATCTGCATGTGTAGTTCCATACAACGGAATGCTACGCCCCGCCTGTGCCCATGAAGTTGCTTCCGGAGAATGAGTATGCACTACCCCTCCTATTTCAGTGTACTTCTTATAGAGCTCAATATGAGTAGCGGTATCGGAAGAGGGTTTATATCTCCCCTCTATTTTATTCCCCTCCAAATCCATTACTACCATATCATCCGGAGTCAATTTATCATAATCCACTCCGCTTGGCTTAATAACAAAATATCCTGTTTCACGGTCAATGCCACTTACATTCCCCCACGTGTAAGTAACCAGTCCGCGCTTCGGAAGTTCCATATTGGCAATATATACTTCTTGCTTAAGTTGTTCTAACATCCTATCCCTCCCCTTAAATACATTCCACCGCAGCCCGTTCTACAGCAAGCGCTCCAATGTACTTTTTCATAAATTCGTTAAATCCCTGTATCTCTTCATCAGATGCAGTCAACGTAGAACCCTTTTGGTTGCCAAACACTCTTTCATTCAAATAAGATTCCAGACTCTCTCCGTTTTGTTTTGTCATTGTATAAAGGGCAAGCACCGCAATCCCCCATGCTCCGCCTTCTCCTGCTGTCTCCATGACTGTGACAGGTGCATTCATGACTGCTGCCATAATACGCTGTCCCACTTCCTTCGTTTTAAAGAATCCTCCATGTCCAAACATTTTATCTACCGCAACCTTTTCTTCCTCAAACAAAATATCCAGTCCATACTTCAAGGTTGCCACAGCAGAATACAAATGAAGTCTCATAAAATTGGCAAAACTAAACCTTGCATCCGGTGTACGCATAAACACAGGTCTGCCTTCTTCGAAACCTGTCACAGGTTCTCCCGAAAAATAATTGTAGCCCATAAGCCCGCCACAATCCACGTCACCCTTCAAGGCCTGCTCAAACATCGTGGTATAAAGCCTGTTCATATCCACCTCTACACCCATTGCCTCCGAATATTCCCTGAAAATATTTGCCCATGCATTAATATCCGAAGTACAGTTATTACAATGAACCATTGCAACTGCCTCTCCGGAAGGTGTAGTTACAAGGTCTATCTCCTCATGCACCTTCTCTAGCGCTTTCTCCAGAACAATCATTGCAAATATAGATGTACCAGCAGATACATTTCCGGTTCTGACTGCTACACTATTGGTTGCAGTCATTCCGGTACCTGCATCACCTTCCGGAGGACATACCATAATTCCTGCCTGAAGATTACCACTAATATCCAGTTTCTTTACACCTTCTTCTGTCAGACATCCGGCATTTTCTCCTGCCACAAGTATTTTAGGCAAAATATCCTGCAACTTCCAGTCAAATCCATACTCTGCCGTCAACTCATCAAACTTCGACACCATTTCTGCGTCATACTGTCTGGTTGCACTGTCAATAGGAAACATTCCGGATGCATCACCGATACCTAACACTTTCTCCCCTGTAAGTTGCCAGTGAATATATCCGGCCAGTGTTGTAAAATACGCTATCTCCCCCACATGCTCCTCTTTATTGAGAATTGCCTGATACAAATGCGCAATACTCCAACGTTGAGGAACATTAAAATGAAATGCTTCCGTCAAACGCACTGCAGCTTTTTCTGTAATTGTGTTACGCCATGTACGGAAAGGCACCAAAAGTTTTGCGTCCTTGTCGAATGCCATATAACCATGCATCATAGCACTAAAACCGATAGCCCCAACCTTTGTCAGAGTAATTCCGTATTTCTCTTTTACATCCTTCGCCATGTCTGCATAGCTTTTCTGCAAACCATCCCAGATTGCATCCAGGCTGTAGGTCCAGATTCCGTCCACATACTGGTTTTCCCATGTATGACTACCGGATGCAATAGGTGTACTATCCTCTGCAACCAAGACGGTTTTGATTCGGGTTGAACCCAGTTCAATTCCAATCGCTGTTTTTCCTGCTTCAATCACACTTTTGATGTCCATTCCTGCACCTCCGCGTTCTTTGTTACTTATTGTTACTCACCAAAAACTGCCTTGTAATCGGCCTGAAACTTTGCAATTCCCTGTTCCGTAAGAGGATGCTTTGTCATCTGCTCAATTACACTGTAGGGAACTGTGGCAATATCTGCGCCAGCCAATGCACAGTCTGTCACATGTATGGGATTACGCACGCTCGCTGCAATTATCTCCGTATCAAGACCGTAATTGGCAAAAATCGTTGCAATATCGCTAATCAAATCAATGCCGGGCTGTGAAATATCGTCCAGTCTTCCAAGGAAAGGTGATACATAGGTAGCACCTGCTCTTGCTGCCAAAAGTGCCTGATTCGCTGAAAAAATCAAAGTAACATTTGTCTTAATACCATCTGCCGCAAGTGCTTTTACAGCCTTAAGTCCCTCAACAGTCATAGGAATTTTAACAACCATATTCGGATGAATAGCTGCGATTTCACGACCTTCCTTAATCATATTTTCTGCATCTACGGTAGTCGCTTTCACTTCACCGCTGATAGGACCATCCACAATGGAGGTAATCTCCTTAATCACTTCATTAAAATCTCTGCCTTCTTTGGCAATCAGGGACGGATTGGTTGTTACACCACAAATCACTCCCATGTCATTTGCCTTTTTAATATCTTCTACATTTGCTGTGTCCACAAAAAATTTCATGTTCTTTTTCTCCTATTTTACTGATAAACTTTTACATTCTTCCAAAAAACACATCGCCAAGCATCAAATCTCGTTTGAAGTCACGAATCTTGGTATCCTTGTCAATATAAACAGCTTCAATACCCATAGCCGCTGCCCAGTCTCCCATCTGCTCTGCAGTTAAATCATAGGAAAACGCGGTGTGATGAGCTCCGCCTGCAAGAATCCATGCTTCTGCGCCTGTCTGAAGATTCGGCATCGGTGTCCAGAAATTAGTAGCTACCGGCAACTTCGGCATGGGCTTTTCATTCTTCTTACATTCTACATCATTAATAATCAATCTGAAGCGATTGCCTAAATCAATCAAAGATACCGCTACACCCATTCCTTCCTTGGAAGTAAATACCAATCTCGCAGGATCTTCCCTGTCACCCATGGAAAGAGGCTGGCACTTAATACTAATGGGACCATCTGAAATAGTAGGACAAATCTCCAGCATATGCGCCTGCAAAATACCTTCTTTTCCCTTCACCAGATTATATGTATAATCCTCCAGCATGGAAGTCCCCTTCGGATTCTTTACTCCGGCAGTCATAATTTTCATTAGACGCACCATTGCAGCAACCTTCCAGTCACCCTCTGCACCAAAGCCATATCCCTTTTCCATCAATCTCTGAATTGCAAGTCCGGGGAGCTGCTTCAAAGAGCCCAAATCACCGAAATGTGTTACAATTGCCTGATAATTCTTCTCCTTCAAAAATCTCTCAAATCCCAACTCTATCTGTGCCTGAACTGCCACATGCTTCTTGAACTCCTCAGGATCTCTTCCCTCCAGAAGAATATCATACTTCTCATAATACTCATCCACCAATGCATTTACATCGGATGCAGAAACCGCATCCACACTCAAAGCAATTTCATTTACCGGATAAGTATCAATTTCCCATCCGAACTTAATCTGAGCTTCCACCTTGTCTCCCTCAGTCACAGCAACATTTCTCATATTGTCTGCCACTCTCATAACACGAAGATGGCTGGATTCAACCACACCCACTGCAGTATTCATCCATGAAGCAATTCGCGCTCTTACCTCAGGATCCTTCCAATAACCTACAACTACCTTACGCTCAATTTTCATTCTGCTTACAATGTGACCATATTCTCTGTCACCATGAGCAGCCTGATTCTCATTCATAAAGTCCATATCTATGGTATCATAAGGAATCTCCTCATTGAACTGTGTATGTAAATGCATCAGCGGCTTTCTGTACTCCTGAAGACCAAGAATCCACGATTTTGCCGGTGAAAAAGTGTGCATCCATGTAATCACACCGGCACAGCTTTCATCCGCATTTGCTTCATTAAAAGTCTTACGAATCAATTCGTTGGTAATCAATGTCGGTTTCCATACAACCTCATAGGGAAGCATACCTGATCTATTTAATTCTTCCACAATAATACGGGAATGCTCCGCCACATGCGCCAGCACCTCGTCTCCATACAAATCCTGTGACCCCGTACAAAACCAAAACTTGTAATCCCTCTTTAACAGCATTGCAATACCTCCTTGAATAGAATCTGTTATCTGTTAATTCTATTGTGCAACTTGTACACACCTACTTACAAGTTGTTTTTTTCGGAAGTTATTTTTCACAAATTATCTGTTGCAGGATGTATTTCCTACCACCAGCTGCGGCTCGATCATAATATGTCGTTTTCCCTCGCCGCCCCGCATCATATCCAACAACATTTCTGCTGCCATTTCTCCCAGTTTTTCCTGAGGATGCACAATAGTTGTCAATTGAAGACCATAGCTGTTTACAGCCTGGGAATTGTCATATCCTGTCACGGAAATATCCTCCGGAACAGACAAGCCACAGTCTCTTAATCCCCTGATAACCTCCATGGCTATCTGGTCATTATAGCAGACAACTCCATCCATTTTCCGCCCTTCCCGCACCATCTGACAAACAGATGTATATGGATGGATTACTCTGTCTTCCGTATAGAACCAAATCACATCATCCGGATTATACATGATTCCGGCCTCCTGCAATGCTTTCACATATCCTTTATGACGATTCTGCCCCTGACTGTCATCACTTTTAAACACTCCAACAATATGTTTATGCCCCAGTTCAATCAAATGCTTCGTAATCAGATACCCACCCATCATATCATCCATCAGCACATACGGGTGCTCCGCCATTTGGGAATAGCGTCCCTGTATAAAAACATAGGGAATCTGAAACTCATCCAATTTCTTGTACAAATTAGTATGTTTACAGAATATATGGCTCTTACTTGGCTCAATAATCATTCCATCAATGTCCTTCTGCAAAAGTTCCTCCAGACACTTTGCCTCCCGGCTGCGGGAATTTCGGGTATTTTTCAAAATGATGCTATACTCTTGTTCCGTAAGCACCTTGTCTATACCTTCAATCACCTGTGGAAAAATATAATCCGACAAATAGGTCATCACTACCGCAATATTTTTGGACTGCCTGCTGTGTTTTACAAGTTCCGAGCAAAAAGTCCCTCTGCCATGCTCTGCATATACATAGCCGGCATCCTCCAGCAAGGCAATGGCCTTTCTGACCGTCTGCCGACTAACCTGATATCTATGTGACAGCTCATTTTCAGACGGAAGCTTGTCTCCTGCCTGTATACTATCAGAAAAGATAAGATTTTTTAAATCCTCGGCAATGTGATGATACTTCAACTGATTTGAATTTTTCATATTTTCCCTTTGTTCCTCATATAATCCATTCAACTTGTATGCAACTTGTACTTTAAATATAGCCCTTTGCCCTCTCAGATGCAAGCATCATTTCTGTTTACCATCAACATCTTATTAATCTTTTCTTGAAAATATAGCAAAAGAGATGCAGGGAATTCCTACATCTCTTTGCGAAACAACTTATTTACTTTTCTTTGTTCATTCTGTTTTATTAACCCTTAGAATCTACCTGAATTTTATAAAGGTTAATTCCGCTACCCGCAGAATACAGATACACATATCCACCATTGCCGGAATAGTTATATGTTTCCAACGAAGCAGTTGTTCCTGCCTTCATAGTGCCCAGCTGCTTACCGTTTTCATCTGCTATTATAAGAGTTCTCTCTGTTGTACCGGAACTCTTAAGAATTACTTTTATGGTATCAGTACCATATACAGGCACTTTCACCGCACGGTAAGAAGTTTTTCCTCCACCGCCTAATGCAAGGCGATATGTATACTCAACACCATCCACAGTCTGGCTATCAGGATCAATAGACATCTTTTTGTCATTAGTACCTATCAATGTCAGTCCGTCTACGGTTATTGTTTTAGAAATTGTACCCAAATCTCTAAAATCTGTATTTTTAAAATTCCAGGATTTAGAAGTATTAGCAGGTACTACCGGCTTAACCTCTTCCTTGGGCGGCTCCTGAGAAGCTGTATTAATGGGTTCAAAAATCCACTGCTGACATGCATTATCTGTATAAGTCCACTGGCAAACATTACCACCATCTGCGGTACTAAACTCATATACATCCAATGCTTTTGTATCTGCACTTGCAGAAGTCAAAATACCATAACTCTTACCGGTAGAAGATTGTACTACCTTAAATTCCTGAGGAGCAAGTCCATTTGCTGACCAAACATGTACATTGGTACCATCTGCATTTTCGCCATTAGGAATATCAAGCATATATCCGGTACCATTCTTCAATGTCACATAGCCATTAGATGTATTGGTAAGATACCATCTTTGACCCAATTCTCCGCTACCTGTTCCCTGCTCTACATTAGTACCGTCTGCACCTGTATTATCAGCAGTCTGAAGATATTTTTGGCTATTTACATTTTTAATATAATACCAACCATCAGCAAGCTTTGCATTTGTCACATTTGTGCTTCCGGAACCGGAGCTACCGGGTACATTTGCACTTGTGTTATCCTTCTCAGTAGATGCAACCGTTTTTGTTCCCCAGATACACTGATTGTTATTGCCAATCAAAGAGAATGTCATCACATTCTTGTGTGCAGAGGTCTCATCCTTTTGCTTAAAGAATACACCCTTATAGGTAACACCATTAATCACCATCTGACAATAATATGTTCCGTTTGTATAAGACCATGTACCGGAATAATCACCGGTAATTTTACCATTTGAATTCAATTTAATTGTGGAAGTTTTCAGCATACCAACTTTATCAGTTGCTGCATCCAATCCGTGATTTACAAATTCATATGTACCAGTCATATCTGCCATATTATAACCGTATTGAGAAATTTTACTTCCCAAAAACTCATACACTGCTGTTACAGGCCAATTATCCTCATTCACGAACTGCTGATGCACACGAACCTCATGATAATCATTTCCGGTATTAAAACGTGTATGATATACCAAATATCGCGCTCCATCCGTATCAATGAAAGCTGAGTTATGACCGCCGGACTTATATCCGGTTCCAACAGTTGAAAAATCGTAGTTACCAAAGGTCTTGATTCCACGGGAACCCTGATTTGTATTGGATGAGTACACTGCATTATTACCAGCAGCATCCACGTAGGTTCCATCAATTGTTTTGGAACGATACATACGCACATGGTAACCGCCATCTACACCCAACCAGCCATATGTTACATACAGATAATAATACCCTGTTTCTTCATCGTAAATGATATAGGGCGCTTCTCCGGACTTGCCATAACCACCCGCAATTCTCTTACCAAAGTATCCATCTGTATTTCCACTGCTTGTCTTAGGATAAATGGGCTGTCCGGTCTTTTTATCCAACTGGAGAATATAAATTCCGCCAGACCATGAGCCATAAGTCATCCACAAATTACCACTGTTGTCATAAATCAATGTGGGGTCAATCGCATTGGGATAAAGAGAATTATTGTAAGAGCCATTGGAATTAAACCAGCCACTTCTTACAGAACTAACTTTTCCTTCTTTCACAAGTGTAGGGATATTCGTATTATTATAATTTGTATTAACCGTCTTGCTACCTCGGGAAGACGTTGTCGTAATATTGTTATCGTTTTTGGTAAATCCGGAATATACAACTGTATCCACATAAGAAAACGGTCCGGTTACAGACTTAGAAACTGCATATCCTATACAAGAACGAATATAAGTTGATGATGTACTGTAATACATCATATATGCACCCTTGCTGCCATCGTTCCATACATAATCCTTATTGTAGATAATATCCGGAGCCCATACCGCATAGCCACCGGAGCAATCCTGGTCATTATAACCTGCCCACAAAAAAGAAGATGCAAGAGCATGTTCCAAAGCTTCTCCTGTGGAAGACTTAGAACTTCCGCTATTACTTTCTGCTTCAATCAGATTCCACTTCTGACATGCATGTCCACCAAAAGCCCACTGATTTACGTTTCCTCCTGCTTCTGTAGACCACTCATATACATCCAAGGCAGAATTACTTCCGCTGGCATTTGTCAGAATTGCATAAGAATTATCCGGCTGCTGCACAATACGATACTTTTGCATATCGCCACCCCAATATTCCCACTGGCAAATATTGGTACCATCTTCTGCCGAACCACCTTCCACATCAATACATCTTGTATAACCTGAAGCACCGGTCAAAATATAATATAATCCCTGACCTGCTGAAACAATCTTGAATTTTTGTGCATCTGAACCATTATAATCCCACTGTCGAATGTTAGCGCCATCCTCAGAAGAACCATCCTCAATGTCAAGATACAAACCACTGTTTACATTTTGAATGTAATATACACCTTCCACATTCTCACTGGCATAGAGTGTTTTGTTGTTATAACCCTGTGTCCCAACTCCCGACCAATTTCTTAAGTCAGTAGTTGATGCCTGTGCCATGTGCGATCCAAAAATGTAATACTTATTCGTATTAGAATCGTAATACACCGATGGATCATGAACTGACATTCTTGTTGTGTTAGACGACGTACTGGAAGCAGCAGCTCCCATTACCGAAGTCGGCGGACACAGCGCGCCTACGCATAACGCTGTAGACAACGCTATCGATAGGCCTTTTACAATTTTTCCATTTCTGAATTTGATACTCATGATACCTTCTCCTTTTTAGATTTTCGTAAACTAATTTAGCTTAGTTTACGCTATCATTCTAGCATACGAAACAGTTTCGTAAAATTGACGTATATACTATAGTTTTAGTTTTGATTTTGTTTACATTGCACAAGTTTCTCGTTATGTATTTAACATTTGAATAAATTATTTTAGCTTTTTAATATGCATTATATGCAAAAAGAACAAAGCGGCTCCGGTTTATATGTACCGAAGCCGCTTTTACACAATCTGAAATTTTCAATTAAACACTAATTTACCATACGTCATTCAGCGCCATGAATTCTAATCAAGACCTCTGTCACTACGCATTCTGGTTCTGAACCACTTACCGGTATCACTTAATTCATCTACCGTAAATCCGCTTAATTTGCTGCAGGAAGATGAAATTAATGCCGAAGACTCAGACTTATTGCTTATATTCCATGCCACATAGCTGATGTTATTCTCTTTCAGAAGATTAAACCAGGCTGTGGCAGATGCTTCTCCTACCGCACCATTACCGGAAGCTTCGCATACACTACACTCACTGATAAATACAGGTACGCCGCCGTTGATTGCGGTAAGAACTTTGTTTCTGATATTATCCCCATGTGTTGCTGCATAGAAATGTGCAACATACATAACATTGGGGTCATCAATTTTATTGTTTACAACTGCATCCACATCCTGAGACCAGGTATTGGTACCGACCAAAACAATAGCATCTTCATTATAAGCTCTAATCGTATCAAGAACATCTTCTGCATAAGGTTTGATTACGGTCTGCCAGTCACTGCCCGTAGGTTCATTACAGATTTCGTAGAGGATATTGTCATAGTTTGCATACTTGCTTGACATCTTAGTAAAGAATGCTTTGGCCTGATCCGTATAATTGCTCGGATTGGTTGCAAGAATATGCCAGTCAATAATAACATACATGCCAAGCTCTGTTGCATACTTAACACCATTATCAACCAAGGTTTCCAACCACTGCTGGTCACCACCGTTTAAGTATCCGCCATACTCGTCGGTATACATTGCCAAACGAACTACATTCGCACCCCACTCATCTCTGAAATACTGGAACGTATCTTTATTCACATATTCCGGATACCACGCCAAACCATGGGTACTTACACCACACAATCGATAAGGGTCACCGTTTTTATCCACAATCTGTGTACCGGATACCGTTAACTTTCCGTGATTCTCAAAGGGAGAGCCTGTTTCCGGTTCTACTTCTTCCTCAGGGTCTTCCGGTGAAGGTGTTGTTCCGCCACCACTTTCTCCTCCACTCTCTCCTCCGGAACCGGAGCCGGCAGTAGCATCACCTACTTTGATTGTATATTCACCAATTGGCTGAGATGAAGAAGTGTTAATGGAAATACCCATTCCGTCTACTGTACTGTTACCAGGTACCACACTTGTGTCATAACTTTCATTTACATATTTTCCGGACAGGGTCATGGTGGTGCCGGAAATCGTACAATTACAGTTCCAGTAATCATTCAATACGGTACCGCTGGGCACTGTTACAGTTGCTTCCCAGCCACTTACACTTTCTGAAGCAAGATTGCGAATGGCAATGTTATAAACCATACCATTTGCCCAGGTATCTCCCTTAGTAAATACCAACTCCATATTAAGCTGTGACTCCTCCGGAGTTTCCGGATCTTCACTAGGCGTCTCAGGGTCTTCTCCACCGGGCGTCTCAGGGTCCCCTCCGTCGGATGTTCCGGGTTCTTCACCGCCGGGCGTCTCAGTGTCTCCTCCGTCGGATGTTCCGGGCTCTTCGCCGCCGGGTGTCTCAGGGTCCCCTCCGTCGGATGTTCCGGGCTCTTCAACGCCGGGTGTCTCAGGGTCCCCTCCGTCGGATGTTCCGGGCTCTTCACCGCCGGGCGTCTCAGGGTCCCCTCCGTCGGATGTTCCGGGTTCTTCGCCGGGTATCTCTGAGTCTTCTCCATCGGATGTACCCGAATCTTCACCATCGGATGTACCGGGTTCTTCACCAGGTGTCTCAGGATTCTCTCCGGGAGTTTCCGGATTTTCCTCAGGGTTTTCGGGATTTACTCCGGGATTTTCAACTTTGCTTACTGTAAAGGTAATATCATAATCCACCATATAGCAAAGACTACCCAGGTTCTCCTCTGTATCCTCTTTTTCCATCTTCAGCAAAAAGCTCTTGCCGTTCCAATCAGCATTAGTCGAATCCGACTGACAAAGAGCCGCTGTAAACGCAGCTACTGTTGCGTTAAGGTCAGATTCTGCATTATCGACAATCTGTGCGCCACCTTTATAAACTCGAAGTCTTCCATCCTCCTTGCGAACGGACCAGGTAACGGCATCTTCCTTGTCATAAAGCTCCACGGTTTTAAGACCGGGATTATTAAATGCGTGGAAGAATACGGTAAATACATCTTTTACTTTATCCTGAATTGCACGGTCTGCTCCTGTACCGGAAGCATCCTCCAGCATTTCAATACCGATCTCTTCACCTTCTTCATCAAACTTCGGATTTACACCGATTCCAAGCAATTCTTCCGAATTGATGAAAAGCTTCATCTCCTCATTCATACCTAACTTGTAATCAGCCTGAGAGCGTCCTACACGAACGCTGGTAACAGCCGTCGCCATTCCTGCTTTATCGGATACGGTAATGGTTGCAACACCCTCGTTCTTCGCAGTAAGCACACCGGTCTGATCCACAGTAACAACCTTGGTATTATTGGACTTCCAAACCAAGCTTCTTTCTGTAACATCATTCGGAATCTTAATATCGCTTAAAAGTGCGTCACTGGTTTCGCCCCTCTTCACAGCATATCCCTGTTTGAGATTCAACATCTCTCCGGTTACGTATTTTTTCTCACTTGCAACATAGACATCAATCGTTGTGCGGAAAGCATCCTGCTCAGGTGCAATCGTTGCATCCTTTGCCTGCACGGTCAGAGTACCAACCTTAACATTTCCTTCTGTTGCAGCATTTTTAACAGTGAGCTTGTTTCCTTTCAGTGTAACCTTGCTTTCATAGGAATTTTCAGCAACAAAACTGTATGTAACTCCTTTGTTGGAAGCATTGGCATTGGTGATAGCGTTTAACTGTACTGTGTTGTTATCTGCAATATACATCACGCCGCCAACGGCTCCATCCACACGAATGGACTCTACCATCTGAACAACCTTCACATTAACGGTTGCTTTCTTCTTGCTTCCATCGGTAGCTGCAATAGTAATCACTGCAGAACCATTGCCCACTGCAGTAATCACACCGTTCTTATCAACAGTTGCAACAGAAGGCTTATTGGAACTGATTTTTACCAATGGCATATCCTGCCATTTGCCCTCTGACAGCTGATAGGAACGTCCGCCGGCACTCAATACAGATGCCTGAATGGTACAACTGGCAAGGGCATCGCCCTGATTTGCATTTAAATAAAGAGTGGTTGTCTTGGAACCCTGCACACCACCTTTATAAGTAGGAACGGTTGCCGCAATTGCCTGAATGGGGTCCAAAACAGTTACCTTTACATTTCTGCTTACCGCGCCATCCATTGACTTAATCGCCAAAACCGCCTTACCGGGCTTTAAGCCTTTCACCACACCTGCGCTGCTAACACTGATGGTATCACTTGCAGTTCCGTCATCAGCCGAACACATGGGCTTAAGATATTCCACTTTCTGATTGGACGCCTTTTTGTCCACAGATGCCTTTAACTTATAGGTCTTGCCTACCAGCACTGTAACATCATCGCTGGGGAGATTAATCTGCTCTGCATCTGTGGTAACCATAACGGTCACACTTTCTGTATTTTTCAACTTGCTGCCATCCGCAGGAACTACACTGATTTTCGCTGTTCCCTTACCAACGGCAGTAATTTTACCATCTGCATCCACCTTCGCCACAGAAGGATTACTGGAAGTATATGTAATAAACTTACTGTCACAAAGGTTACCCTTACTGTCGTAGCCTTCTGCTTCCAGCTGAAAAGTTCTTGTCTCTGATGCAAGATTACTCTTCATATTAATTACATTACTGGTATTTTCGGGCTTCACGATTACGGCACTGCTTACAACGGAATCCTGTACATATACCTTAACCAGTTTGGAAACACCGGTCTTTACAGGCTTTTTGCCATTCAGATACTTTTGATCCTGCGCACTTACCTTTACCAGGGCCCAACCATTGTTTTTACCGGTTACCAGACCTTTGGCATTTACCTTAATTACAGAACCTTTCTTGGAAGGCGTAGCAGAAAAGTTTCCTGCTGAGCCGGTATGTTCTTCCACTACCGTAAACTTAAGCTTCTTATCGGTAGCCTTCGCAGACGCAGTTGCCCCAAGCGAATTTTTTCCTTTCTTCGCCACAATCATCTGCAATTCATTATCATCGTTTCTGCTTACAGTGGAACCAAAATGGATATCCTCCACAAGAGATTTAACAGTAACTGTAAGCTTCGCTGTCTTCTTAAGATTATACTTATCAGCAACCTGAATAACAGCCTTACCCGTTGTATTGGCAGCAGTTATCCGAATCTTATAATAATTCTCATTGTTAATATCATGAGAAAGTCGTACCACCTTTGCAACACTTCTGTCACTGGAGGCTACAACATATTCTCCACCCCTTTGCTTACCCATGAGAACATTAACATCCAATACAATGGATTTCGGGGCTTCCACCATTTTGGCCCCTGCAACATCCGGCGTCACCGCCGCGCTGTCTCCGTTCACATAAAGTTCTTTCTTGGATACGGTTTGAAACTTACTTCCATTCCACTGTCCAATCTGTAGCTTGGTTACCTTCTGGGCACCGGCTGCCATTACCTCCATGGAAGAAGAAAGCACCATAACCATAATTGCTAACATAAATAGCAATTTTGAAACATGTTTCTTCATTTTTGTTTACCTTCCCTTTTATTATTGTCATGTCAAACAAATCACTTTTCATCATATCAAACTGTACGAAATTTGACAAGGTTGAAGTAAGGTTTGAGCTTATTTTATCCTAAATATTTATCTATCACACTTTGCTCCACAACCTTTTTCCCCAATAACGTCATAGCCTGCTTCGGGCAATTATTAATACACCTATAACACATGGTACATTGATTATTCTGCACCACTTTCTTATCAACAAGCTTTATATTATTCATAGGACATAACTTTTCACACTTGCCACACCCTATGCACTTACTTTCATCTACGCGCAGCTTATCTAAATAATGCTTCGTCTTATGTCCAAAATACAACCTTTGCCCAAAGAATCCGGCCATGCGATATAATATACCAATTCCTTCCTTGGTTGGTCTTCCTGATTGCAAAAGCTGAACCGACTTACAAATCTTTTGCTCCGCTTTCTTCACAAGCTCCTTGTTCTTTTCCAACGGACGCTTCAACACTTTTTCATCGCCTATGCTATCCGGCATTTTCAGATGCAATCCACCTATTATTTCTGCTCCGTATTGCTGTAAAAACCGCCCAAGAATTCCTGCTCCATCACCACTAAACAATCCCATTGTAGCGATAATAAAAACTTTCTTATTCTTCCAAAGTTCTTTATTTTCAATTATAAAATCACGCAGGATTTTCGGCACAGTACTGTATTGCACAGGATATGCAAACACAAGCATTTCCTCATTTTTTATAGCCTGAATAACATTATCATCCTCTATAGAAAATGCTTTCACTCCTTTATCATATTCTTTACAAAACAACTCTGCTGCGTATCTTGAATTCCCGGTTCCGCTAAAATAAATCCCTATCATTTGTTTTTACCTTTTCCTCAATCGTATTTTCACAGAAATATACTCTGTATATCTGCACTTCCACATACCCCTGTTATATTACTTCTAAAACAAATCCTACTACCGAAATCAGATTGCACATACAATGAAATAACATGCTTATGTATAAATTCTTTTTCTTATATGCTACATATGCCACAGGAGCAAATACCAAAATGCGAAAAATATTATTAAATGGCAGCCAAAAATGATATAGTGAAAATAGAATTGCAATTAAAATTGGTGTAAATACGGTTTGTTTATTATAATGTGAAGTGAGATATCCTCTAAAAAACAATTCTTCCGTAATAGGTCCTACAAAAACATTAAACAAAAAATAATAAATACATGCCACAATCAACACAGGTTTAGAAAACTTTCTTACGTATTCATAATTCGTCCAATCAAAACCTGTCGGCAAATGACTCAAAAGACTATTTCTTAATCCTGAAAAGAAATAATTTTCCAAGGGTGCAACCGTAGCAGAAAGTACCCCCGCAATTCCAAAGAACACAAATGCAATTACAAATATTTTCCACAATGGCATCTTTTCATGCCCAACAAATGCACTTGCAAAAGAATATTTTCCAGATTCTTTCTTACTTGCATTTAAAATTATCCCTAATTCAATGGGAACCATAGTGAAGGTTGCAATTATACAAAACAATAATAAGTTTGGCATTTTTATAAAATGCCCTAACATAAAATACACCGCACATAATACAAATGTAGGCATAAATATCATTAATAAAAGCCCTATTTTACTTATGGTTTTCATACTACAAATTCTCCCTGCTTTCTTTTTTGCATCCGTTCAAAAAATTTTGGCTTCTATATGCTCACACCAAGTGTTGTAATTAAATCTTCCAGTTTGTTTTCCCAGCCAAGATTATATTTTGCATTAGGCATAGTAACCAATGCCGTCAATCCGTGAACATACGCAAATAGAGCAATCACACAGTCCTGCTTTTTTTCAAGTGTAAGATCTGTACGCTCCAATCTTTTCAAAACTTGCTCTTTATAAATTTGGAAAGGTTTATAGCCCTCTCCTGCTTCCGGACCCAAATCCACTTCCGGACTTCCCTGTCCAAAAAGAAAATGAAAATACTGTGGTTTATTCATAAAAAAAGTAATATAAGCTATTCCAAATTTCACCATAAAATCCGGTTGGTCTTCGTATTTCGAAATTGTTTTTTCCAATGTCCCGGTAAACTGGTCCGTTATATGTAACTGCATTGCCAAAAGCAATTCCTCTTTGTTTGCAAAATGGCTATAAGGCGCTGCATGACTCACATTACACGCCAACGCAACCTTGCGAAGAGACAGTTGCTCCAGTCCGCATTCATTAACTATTTCGATTCCTTTTTCGATTAATTCATTTTTTAGATTCTTATGATGATAAGTATTTTGTTTCATAGAATTCACCCTTCCCACCGAAAACTTGACATTGTAAACATTATATCCAAACAATCTTTACAGTGTCAAGTTTTATTGCCGGAAAACAAAAAAGAATTAGGAGCAAACCTCCTAACCCTTTTACCAAACAACCGTCTCATAACTACAGATTATACATCAAAAGTATTTACAAAACTCTGCTATCTTCTCATCATCCTCTACTTTTATATTATCCTTAGGATCTATCAAAATAAGTTCTGCCTCAAATTTCTCAACGCCAATATACGTTCTCATTTTATCAATTGCTTTGTCAGCACCGCCACCACTAAAGCAAGTAAAAACTGCAAGTTTCTTCCCCTTAACATCGGGATTATCATTAATAAAGGTTCTGAGAGGAGGCACAAAGGTACTTGCCCAAACCGGTGTTCCAAATATAATACGGTCATATTTCTCTATGTCAAATTTGTAAGGCTGTAATGCCGGTGTTTCCCCCATAACAGCACTTTTACCTCCCCAGAAAAACTTCTTGGCCCCTTTGTCCGGATAAGCTTTCACGGGCTCAACTCTTATAATATCTACCTCTCCTGAAGATTTTATCCCATCAGCGATTTTTTCAGCCACATATTTTGTGTTTCCGGACATTGAATAATATACGATTGCTGTTTTCATTCTTTTTCCCACTCCTTTATTTGTTCTTTTGCCTCATGACACCATTCTAAATATGACTCATACGTCTTAATACCAAATTTGACTGTCAGATAGTAATGCTTATGCGTATCATCTTGCAAATGCTGCCCCAAATTCTCTACAAACATATTCAGAATTAGTAATTCTTCCCTGCACTTTTCTTCAAATCGCTTAATATGTTCCTTAGCCCCTTCCATACCTGTTTCGTTTCCGAAAAAAAGTTTCAGAAGTGTTTCATAACGAAGTTCATCCTTTTCCACCGGTTTTTTCAGCCACTCTTTTAACGCCTCTTTCCCATACTCTGTAATAGAATATGAAATCTTCTCCCGTCCATTAGAACTGGCATCTTCTTTTATTACTTTTCCATCCTTTTCAAGCTGGTTTAAAGTCGGATATATACTTCCGTAACTAGCTCCCCAAAAGAAGCGAAGTGTTGTGTCAAGTCGCTTTTTTATTTCATATCCGGTCATAGGCTCATGGCTTAGCAAGCCTAATAAAACATAATTCATTTTCTTTGTATTTGCCATTCTTTACTCGCTCCTTCCAAATCTGTACGATAATGCTTTCTCTATGCAATTATTTACCCAAGTGTAGTATATATCAATCTGATATATAACACTATATATCATTCTGATATATTCGTCAAGAAAATAATTATTAATGCAAAAAAGAACTGCCCTCTATTCACTAAGAGCAGTTCTTTATCTCTACTATTCATTTTTTCATCCAACGATTAAATGGCATCTTTGCTTTCAAATTGTACGTCCACCGCAATTCCAAACATATTATGTAATATTGATGGGGAACCTCCCCATCTGCTGATGGACCCGGGTCTTTCGACCAGCCCAATCTATTACATAATGTTTTCTTTAATGTTCATCTCTTCTATGGCTCGGAACCATAAGGTTAATGGAGACCTCTCTGCAGATAATAATATGGCAATTATGAAGTTGCGTCAACCACTTTCTACCCCACCGCTTCGTTTTCTATCCCATTTTACATCTTTTGGGGTAGAAAAACATATCAGGCAAGTACATGTTCTAATCCTAATTCATAATAATATTCAAGTGCGGATGGGGGATATTCTTTAATAAATAGCTCCACATCACTCTTTGTAATTCCACAAACAGATATGTACTCCGCAAATTTCTCTTTGGCCTCTTCATAACTACAATCAAGATATGTATCAAGCTTCGCCAATAGCTCCAGCATCTGTAACACATGCACATTCTCTTTTGTTATCGGTACAACCGGCTTTCTTACAACAAATCTTCGGTTACCAATCAGTACCTCTCCATCATCCGATACATTGTTACTTACAATCTCAATCACATAAGGAACCTGCACAGAAATCCCTATCTGATTAGCAAATGTATTACCGGCATAGAAACCATCTACATTATCCCCTTTGGAAATGAAACGATATCGTGCCACCATGTCTGCATTCGGACCAACTGCAAGGTTTAATTTTGACTTCTTGGGAATGAAATATACTTCTTCATCATATTTCTGCAACGAACCTTTTTCACAGAGTTCCTTCAGTTGTTGATTTAAAACCAGCTCGTTAATATTCATTCTTAACAAATCAGAAAGAAAAATCGGCTCCGCTTGTTTATAATGATCTTTTATATAATTGTATAACATCAGCGATTCTCCTCCCTGCAACTAATAAATTCTCTACAACACTTCCATTTCAATAACCTGCATCATTTTATTCGAATGCTTAAACTTGGCTGCGTACTCTTCCAGCTTCGCAATATCCATAGTCTCCACACGATTCCTGTACGCACCGATAATCTCCTTATAATAGTCAAATGGCAATTTACCGCGGAATCTCACAAGCTCAATCAGCATTCTTTCCAAGTTGTAAATGCATATTTCCGTGTTATGATATGATATCTTAACCTGCCCCATATCAAAAATATCCTCTTTCAAAAAGGTCTGCTTCACCCGTTCATCTTTAATCCTGCCATCGATTCTGACTGTTGCCAAATGATAAAAATCAGGAATCACATCCGTTAATCCATGATAATAAAAAGCACTCTCACCGGTAAATACAGCTTTCGGATATTTCACACTGATAATCTCCAGCTCAGAACAATTTCTGCCCAAGGAATAAATGCCCTTCTCCTTTTGAAAAAGATTCCCTTCCGCTATTTCTTTTTTCAACATATGGTCGCTACCATATATCTCTATACATTGCTTATATGTCAAAACCATAATCCACCAACTTTATTTGAGTATTTATACACACAATTGAAGATTATGTGTATCTATCTACATAAACTCCCCTTCCG
>SVFL01000040.1 GCA_015056885.1 Lachnospiraceae bacterium | reverse complement strand
CAACCACGTTTGTATGAACAGCCTAAAGGTACACGTTCCAAAAGTCATGTGTACAGAATGGGGATTGCCATAAAGTGTGGGTATAAAATAAACTTATACGTGTCCACTTTATAGGGTATATTTTATTTCTTGAGCGTGGGTCTATGCGCAAAAATTAGTCTGTGGGACCCGAAAATACGTAAAAGCCTGGAAAAATATTGTGTAAAACTGTCCCTCACGGGTCTATGCATAAAAATCCTCACCTGAGACCCGTTAAAAATGGAAAATCCGGGTCTCACGAACTATTTTTTCTGTATAGACCCAGATGCTGCTAATAAAATATGCCTAATTAAAGGATATTTGCTTCCTTCACCTCCAAAATCCAGCCGCTTCGCGTCTGCCGTGCTTCGCACTTGTGATTTTGTCAGTATCGCGCCAGGAAAAGCGAATGCCTGCTTTGCAGGCGCTCGCTTTTCCCTTGAGCGCGATAAATTCCAATTTGCTGAACATTCGAAACTTTCAGTTAGGTGGGATGCAGTAGGATTCTTGATATAATAAGTTGAGAGTTTTGTGCACGATATGTTTTTTTTCGTGCTTGTTTATATCGTTGATTTTACGTCTGATTACAGGTATACTACCAACATAAGCAATAGTACAATTTTTTGACAAAATGAGAGTATTGTTCTATGAACCGAAAGATGGAGATAATTTATGGAAACAAAAGAGCCATTGAAAAGTGAAATGCCAAATGACGTACAAGACGATACGGTTTTTTTTCGATTTGAGTTTCATCCGGATAAACGGGACAAAGCCATGGAGGGCGTGATACAATCTTATACAACCGAAATGCAAAAATGGTTTGAGCAGGACGGCACCTGGCAGGAAAATCCGATACGGCATGCTACACAGGGACTCTGGTACAGTCTGTATCTTGAGAAGAAACGACTGGAAAGTCGTAGATGCAAAAAGCAATACACGGTTTATAAAGAGGTGTTTCGTGAGCCTCTTGAGGAGGACAAACACTATCGGTATGGTCGGGAAGGAAATTATACGGCATGTGAAATCAATCAGATGACCAAGACGGAAAAGCAATACAGTCGGGATGGAGTGGTGATTGGTCGTGAAAGTCAAAGAAGTGATCTGATATATCATATTTTGAGTTCCAAAAACAAAGAGGGACAATATATTTGTCCAAACTGTGGTGCGGAGCAGGAGTTGGATAGATTATTGGATGGCTGTGATTACTGTAAGTCCAAATTTGATATTTCTGTTTATGAGGACAAGGTAGTGTCTGTTACCAGTAGCCAGGGTCGGTTTGATGACAGAGAAACAAGTGGTTTCAAGATTTATAGTAAAGTGACAGGGATTATTTTCATTGTATGGGGAATTATAGCAATTCCACTTACTTGCGGACTTTCGTTGCTAGGAACGGCTTATGGTGCCTATGTAGTTAATAAAGGGGTTCAAAGCAAGAGAGCGAAGCAGACATATGATAGTTGGCAAAGGCATTTGCTTACCAAACAAGAGATAGAGAAGTATGATCCGAATTTTCCGGAGGAGGAGTTTATCGGGTCGTTAGATTGTAAGCTGAAATCCATTCACTATGCTTCTGATGTCAGGGAGTTGACTGCATTTGTGAAATGTGATGTAGCACCTTATGTAAAGGCATATCAGGATATTATTAGTTGTGAGATCGATAAGATTGCCTACAAGAATTTTTGGACAGACGGAGCGTATCAGTATATAGAGCTTCATCGCCAGATAGATGTAAAGAAAGACGATAACGGCAGACTTGTGAATGGAAGCGGTCTGGTGGCAGTGACTCTTGCCAAGAAGCTTTCCGCTAAGCCTAAGAATGAAGTTACTATGTATCGTTGTAATGGCTGTGGTGCTACCATTTCCCTAGTGGAAGGCGGCAAATGTAAATACTGTGGTAACGAAATGGATTATGCGGCTTATGACTGGGTTATTGTAGATTACAAACATGTGAATAAATTATAAAACTGTTTATCCTAAACAGAAAGAAAGGACTTTTATGAACACATATGATATGACCTGCCCCAAATGTGGTGCAACAATGAAGCTAAATGAAAAGGACGAAAGGTTGCGTTGTCCATATTGTAATCATGAGATTATGGTGGAACTGGAAGATACGCCTGACGAAATCAGGGAGAAAGAATATGCCAAATCTTATGGCTATCACTCGGGAAAATACAAAGCGGAAAAAGAATATGGAATCAAAAGGAAAAAGGAATCGAAAAAAAGTGTGGGAATAGTTATATGGGTAGTAGTTATTCTTCTTTTCATGCTTTGTTTACCATGTATATTGGGTGCTTTGGGTATATTTGTTGCCAAGGCTTCAAGACCTGAGATAAATCCTTTTGAGTATATAGAAGTATCTTTTGTTGGTACAGATGGACGTGGAGAATTGGTTATAACAGAGCTTGTCAATGAAGAGATTGCTGTTGATGCCATTCGTTTTGAGGCCTCTCAGGAAGGCGGGCTCTCGGTAGGGGATAAAGTTCGTATTACTGCGTCCAGTATTGATTATGAGCTGGAAGAAGAGGTAAAGATTTATACAGTTGAAGGATTGGAGGAATACATAAAGAATTTGGATACTTTGTCTCAAGAAGAGCTGGATGTTATTCATTCATATGCGGAAAATGAACTGGGATATCGGATAAGCAGTTTAAAGGAGGCGGTTGCTAATATATCTTATAAGCCTGTTAAATTGTTTCTGATAACGGATGAAAAAAGTGACAATGTATTGTATGATGTCTATGAATTCAATATTTCTACGGAATCCGAAAATGCAACCTATTATACAGTGGTTTCATTTCAGTCCGCTATGATTCAAAAAACAGAGCCGATTACCATGGATTACTGGTGGTCCGAAACAGCCGGAAAATACAATCGTCTTGAAAGTGGTGTGAGGTATTATGGATATGATTCCATAGATGAGGTGCGCACTTACGTAACATCTGAGATGGAATCGGGAATGCGTTTAAAAGAACTGGATTTATGATATTTTATATGGGAGCTATATGATAATAGATAAACTGAACAAAAAAAGCGAGCATTTTATTGTTCTTGCCATAGCGATTCTTATAGCGGTTTTAGCCGGTATTGTGGCGATATACCAATTTCCCATGAAATTGGAGAATATGGCGGCGGATGGTTTGTATCAGAATGCCGGAGTAATACCGAATGATATTAAAATCATTGCTATTGACGAGAAAACATTGGAACATCTAGGGCCGTATACAGACTGGGACAGAGGTAAATTTGCAGATTTGTTGGAGATTTTAAATCAGGATGCTGAGGGTGCACCGAAAGTAATTGGCATTGATGTGCTGTTCAGCGGAACCAAACAAAGTGAGACGGATGCCAAGCTTGCCAAGGTCTGTGGGCGATATGACAATATTGTTTTGGCCTCTACCATAGCATTGGATAACTATATTTATCAGGAAGAAGATGGTAAGTATTACAGGGCGGAATATGTATCGGGGGAAGGACGGCCGTATGAAGAACTGGCACAAGCGGTAGAGTACGGCTTTACCAATGCGGTGATTGATGAGGATGGAGTTGTCCGAAGGACGTACACCCGAATACAGTCGGAGAACAGGGTTTATGATACATTTGCTTACAGAATTGCATCTAAGGTAGGAGTGGTAGCTGAATATCCTCTTTATGTGGAGCCGGCTCTTGTAAGCAATCCCGGGGAGATAGAAAAGAAATCCATGTCGGATGTGCTTGATGGTACTGTTCCGGCAGATTATTTTGACGATTGTATTGTACTTATTGGTGCTTATGCAGAGGGACTTATGGACTCTTACAGAGTGCCGGTGGATTACTCAGAAGAAATGTATGGTGTAGAGCTTCAGGCCAATTATGTACATGCTTTTTTGAATGATAATATGATATATTCCGTAAATGGAGTGGTTCAGTTTCTGGTAACATTCTTATTTGTGGGAGCCTTTGGATATTTTGCATTAAGTTCCAAAATGGGGAACGGTTTCATTGGCTTGGTGGTTACAATTGCAGGATATTTTTTGTTGGCAGTGTTGCTGTTTTGGGCAACCGCATATAAGTTGAATCTTCTTGGGGTTCCTATTGGTGTGACGCTGGTCTTTTTGGCGGCGATTATATATCACTATACGAAGCTTCAAAGGAGCAGAATGCTGGAAATGCGAGATATGCTCTTTTCCATGTCGGAGGCTATGGCGGAGGCCATTGAAGGCAGAACACCTTACAATGCCAATCATACCCAAAATGTGGCTAAGAGATGTATGGAGATGCTGGATTTTATCAATACCAAGCACAGGGAGAAAAAGACGAAGCTGTTTTTTACAGAGGATGATAAAAGACAGCTGTATCTTGCAGCCATGTTACATGATGTGGGCAAAATGGATATTCCCCTTGAGGTTATGGACAAACCAACTAAGCTGGGAACGCGAGAAAGAGAGCTGCGGGACCGCTTGGAGATGATAAGTCTTCGCATGGAGGTGGATGCATTAAACGGTCATTTAACTCGTGCTGTAGCAGATGAAAAACAGAAGAAAATACAAACCTTTCTAGAGAATTTAGATGGTTTTATCTGCGGAAGGCCGTTGAAAGAAGAGGAGTGGGCACTTGTTCATGAGATGGCAGAAAGTGTTTATGTAGGTGTTAAAGGGGATGAAATACCTTATCTGACAGAGGATGAAATTGCGGATTTATACATAAAGGCAGGCACTCTTTCCAAGAAAGAACGTGATATTATGCAAAGTCATGTGGTTTATACGGATAGGATTCTTTCTCATATACAATTTGGAGAACACTTTAAAGATGTGCATGCCATGGCGGTGAATCATCACGAATTGTTAAATGGTAAAGGATATCCTAAGGGCATTGGCGAGGAAGAAATAGATACCATGACCAGAATTTTGACGATTATGGATATTTATGATTCTTTGATTGCAGATGACAGACCCTACAAGAAACCGAAAACGGTAAAAGCAGCCTTTGAGATATTGGATGAGGAAGCTGAACTAGGCAAGGTGGATAAAGAATTACTTGCCTATGCCAAGGAATTGTACTTAAAAAATGAATAATTACGAAGGAGAGATTCAAAGATGAAAAACAAAAAAATACCCGTGTTAATTGGTGTGGTAGTGCTTATTATTGTAGCAATCATAATTATGATTATGGCGGTTACCAATAAAGGGCATAGAGTGATTAAAGTGGAATCTTTTAGCGGTGAAGTTGCTTTGGAAAGAGATGCTTCCCCAAAAGATATTTTTGAGGATATGAATTTGAAAACGGGAGACACAATCACTACCGGGGCAGATGGTTTGATTGGGCTTTTGGTTGATGCTGATAAGAACATTGCAGCAATTGAAAATACTTGTTTTGCGATTGTTTCTGAAGGGAATGAGAAAGAAGGTGCTCTAAAAATAGAATTAAAATACGGTACCTCTCTGATTGAGATTAAAAATAAGTTGCCGGACGGTTCATCTTTTGAAGTAGAGACTTCCAATGCATCACTCAGTGTCAGAGGAACGGTTTTTGAAGTTACCTATATTCCTGAAGCGAATACCACTATACTTAAGGTGACAGAAGGTATTGTACAGGCAGACACAAGCGCGGAGTCTAAAATGATAAATGCCGGAGAAATGGCGATTATTACGGATGATACAATTGAGGTTACAGAGCTTGCAGATGATTCCACAACGGTTCCCGGCGAGGAAGAGGGAGCCAATAAGTCATCCGGTGAGGCAGACAGCACAACACAGGAAGTACCCCAGGCATCCAGTGGGACTTACATTAATGATGAAGATTGGCCGAATTTATTAAAGGGTGGTTCAGACAAAACACAATTGGCATATTTGCTTGAAGTTGCCAACCGTTGTGAGTACGAGGGTGAAGGTGACTATTTGAAGGGCGGATTGTATTGGATGTGCGTTGAATATAGACAACCGCCTTTTGAACCCGTAGAGAAGATGGGAGAAGGAGAAGCTGCCGCATATGATGTGGCAACATTAAACGAAATATTCTCCTTTTTAACAAATGATACTATCAGTGAGGAGAAGCTGAGTGCCGGTGCCAATCGTTTGGAAGGAGACCGGTTGATTTGTACAATTACGGATGAGGTTGACAGAGTGGCATCAGCAGCTATTTACGAGGCATATTATGGTGAAGCAGGTGAGATTATTGTGGACTATCAGTTTAATGTAGCTCATATGGATCTCACGGAAACAGAACAATATAGGAAATTGGCATATTTGATTCCTGATGAAACCGGAAAATATGTATTAGACTATTTTGAGTAAAAAGAGAACTGTCGCCCGGCTGATATTTTAGCTGGTGCGACAGTTTCTTTCTTTTATCAATGCGAGAATCGTTTTATTATTTTGGCGGATATTTCAATTTTGGTAGGATATATCCTTTTGGTTTGCACTTGTTCAATAAGGATTTTGGCAGCAGTCTGTCCAATATAAAGACGAGGTACATCCATTGTGGTAAGTGCAGGTTCGATAATTCGGCTCTCGGAAATATTGTCAAAACCGATGACAGATATTTCTTCCGGAACTTTGTAACCGCGAAGTTTGAAGGCTTTTAAAGCACCGATGGCAATCAGATCATTGTCTGCAAAATAGGAGGATGCAAGGTCGTCCTTTCGGTCAATAATTTCCAGCATATCGGCCATGGCATTTTCAATAGAGGGTGACAATTTGTGAACAATGGAACGGGATGGAGACATTCCGTTCTCTTTTATTGCCTTTGTATATCCTTCAAACCGTTCCTTGAAATTGTGTATTGTGTAGGTGGATTGAAGGTATCCGGGCTGACTATTTTTATACCCTCAAATAATTCGTCAAAAATAGGTGCGTAGGATAGGATGGCATTGTGTGCCTTATAGGAAATAACATAGATGGAGCCGGTATTTTTACTGTTCTTTTTGATTCTGGTAAAGGGGGGATGAGAATAGTGATTATGAAAAGTTTTTGACATCAGATAGGAAAAAGAGGTATATTTTTATTAGATTCAGTAACAAAAAAATATTTAGGAAAAGTAAGCATGAAACATTTTAGAAAAGATAATCTCAAAAAAGATATTATTTCAGGAATTATAGTAGCGCTGGTATCAATCCCCATTTCTATGGGATATGCGCAGGTGGCAGGGTTGCCGCCGGTCTATGGATTATATTGTTCGGTATTTCCTATTTTGGCGTATTGTTTGATTACATCATCGCCGCAGTTTGTATTTGGGGTAGATGCAACACCGGCTGCAATGGTGGGTGGAGCTTTGGCAAGTATGGGAATTGCAGCGGAATCGGCGGAAGCAATGAAGCTTGTGCCGGTTATTTCTATGGTTACCTCAGTTTGGCTGTTGATCTTTTATTTTGTAAAAGCGGGAAAACTGGTGAATTATATTTCTAAGCCTGTGATGGGCGGATTTATCTCAGGGATTGGCTGTACCATTATTTTGATGATTGTTCCCAAGCTTTTTGGAGGTTCGGTAGGAACAGGGGAATTATTTGAGCTTATAGGACATATTGCAGAAGAAACGGTTCATTTCAATCTGCTGTCATTGGTACTGGGTGTTGTCACTATTATAGTCATACTTGTTGCAAAAAAGTATGTGCCGAAATTCCCAATGTCTGTACTGATGATGGGGGTTGGTGCCATATTGACAGCGGTGTTCCATATTGAAGAATATGGTGTTAAGTTTTTGCCGGAAGTGACGGGGGGAATGCCACAGTTTCTGCTTCCTGATATGTCTATTCTGAAAATACATGGCGAGGATATAATCGTATTGTCCTTTACCATAGCCTTGGTGGTGGTTGCACAGACATTGCTTGCAACAAGTAACTTTGCACTAAAGAATGATTACAAAATTAATAATAACAGAGAGGTGCTTGCCTATGCAGCGGGTAACGTGGCAAGTGCTTTGGTTGGAGGTTGCCCTATTAATGGTAGTGTGTCACGAACCGGAATTGCTGATCAATATGAGTGTAAATCACAGTTTATGTCATTGTCGGCGGCAGGAACAATGGTGGTGGTGCTCCTTTTTGGAACAGACATTTTGGCATATCTTCCGGTACCTATACTGACAGGAATTGTGGTATGTGCACTTGTTGGTATTATAGAAACTAAGGTTGCAATCAAAACATGGAAGTCAGACAAACGGGAATTTGCAATTTTTATGGCAGCATTTCTGGGAGTGTTGTTGCTTGGGACCATATATGGAGTAGTAATAGGTGTTGTATTGTCATTTGTACAGGTTATTATCCGGGCGGTAATTCCGCCAAAGACCTATTTAGGGGTTATTCCGGGGCATGAAGGTTTTTATGACTTAAAACGTAACCGTAATGCAAAAGCCATTAAACATACAATCATTTACAGATTTAGTGGTAATTTGTTTTTTGCAAATATTAATGCTTTTCAACAGGATATTGAAAATGCCATAAAGGCAGATACAAAGCAGGTTATTGTTGATGCAAGAGGGATAGGATGTATTGATATTACAGCTGCAGAAAGGCTTGTGATAATGCATCGTAAGCTGAAGGAAAAAGGAATCGGTCTGTATCTTACAGAACATGGAAGTGCGGTAAATGACCAGATTCGATCATTTGGTATGGAGCATCTTATTGAGGAAGGTGTGGTTAGAAGAACCATTACGTTGGCACTTCGAACGGCAGGAGTCGAAAAGCCATATCCTCTGGAAGGTGCAGGGAAAATAGAAAGTTTTCCGTATATTGAAGCAAATGAGCGTCTGGCGGAATTTGAGTGGGCATTTGGCGATAGTGCGGAAGAACGGATGGAAAGTCTTGTTGTAGAGATTGCAGAGAATCTTGAGCAGGCAAAGAAAATTAATATGCAAACTCTTGTTGAGGCTGAAAATGATACTTCATGGGGTAAAGTCGGACTCTTTGATGAAGATGAGTTGCTTGATCGCCTTGAAGTACATATAAGTGAACTTGAGAAGCAGGGAGATACCACACTTGAAGTGGAGGAAATTGAGAAGCAGATAGAACAGCGTCGTAGAATTATTGAAGAAAAAATTAAAGAGTTAAACCCTGAGGGGCTTGAGATGTTAAAGAAACACCGTAAAGAAATTGAAGAACATATCAAAATCGAGCATCCGGATTATTATGAACAGATTATGGCAATTCGAGAGCAGCTGAAAGGGGAAAAATAAAATGAAAGTTGATTGAAATACTCGGCGATTTATGGTAGTATGAATTGAATAAGCTTAGGAGGTAACAGCGGATATGGAACAGTACAAACAGGAATTTATTGAATTTATGGTGGATTGTCAGGTGCTTAAATTTGGCGAATTTACATTAAAGAGCGGACGTAAGTCTCCTTTCTTTATGAATGCAGGCGCTTATGTGACAGGCAGCCAGCTGATGGGCTTGGGCGAATATTATGCCAAGGCGATTCATAATACTTACGGAGATGATTTTGATGTATTGTTCGGACCTGCTTATAAGGGTATTCCTATCAGTGTGGTAACCGCTATTGCATATAGTAAATTATATGGTAAAGAGATTCGTTACTGTTCTGACCGCAAAGAGGAAAAGGATCACGGAGCAGATAAGGGAAGTTTTCTTGGAAGTACTTTGAAGGATGGCGACAGAGTCATTATGATTGAGGATGTTACCACTTCCGGTAAATCCATGGAGGAGACTGTTCCCAAGGTAAGAGGTGCAGCTAATGTAAAAATTGTTGGTCTGATGGTATCCTTGAACCGTATGGAGAAGGGTCTGGGCGGCGAGAAGAGCGCACTGGAAGAGATTAAGGAAAAGTATGGATTTGATGCAAATGCTATTGTATCCATGAGTGATGTAATTGAGCATTTGTATAACAAGCCTTACAAAGGACAGGTTTATATCGATGATACCTTGAAGGCAGCTATTGACAAGTACTACGAGACCTACGGAGCTTAAAAAGCACGAGAGATAAACGGTCGGTGCAGGCTGACAGATGGAATCGGAGGATATGGTATGGAAGAGAAAGTTTATAAAACCATGAGAGGAACCGGTGCATGGAATATTGTTATCGGAATTGTAGTGATGGTAATTGGTGTTGCAGCCGGTGTGATGCTGATTGTGAGTGGTGCCAAGCTTTTGGCAGACAAGCGCAAGATTTTATTTTAATCAGAGTACAAAAGGGGCATTCTGCGGTGTGAGCGCCGAGAGTGCCCTTTTCTTGGTAAGTTATATTTGTAGATAACGAGGGTAGTATGAAGCGAAAACATTTTATATTTACAAACAAAAAGCATTCCGAGCGTGCAATCATGGCAACGATTTTGGGGCTTATCAGCAATGCGTCAATTGGTATTGTGATTTATCTGACCTATTTAAAAGGTGGGGACGCACCGATAAGCTATGGGTTGACAGGGCTTTTGGCAACAATATTTTCCGTAGTAGGTTTGATTCTCGGTATTTTGACTGCTCAGGAAAAGGAGATGTTTCAGTTGTTTCCTATTCTGGGAATACTGTTAAATCTGATTGCGTTGGGAATAATGATGTTTGTAGTACAGTTGGGATTTTAGGAGGAGTAACCCATGGGGGAGAATATTCAAAATAATGAAAATGACTCTGTGTTGATGGAGCGTTATGCTCTGGTAATGGAGAGAATCTATGAGATTCCGAAGGAGAAAGGTTGTAGTGAGGCCTTTGCAGAGTATTTTGCTACGGTTGCTGATTTTGTGATTTTGTTGGAGGATACAGGAAGTTTTCTGTCGGCAGAGGGACAGGAAACTGCTGCTTTGGAAGAGTTAAAGAAGCGCAATCATGCACTCTATGAGGATGTGTTGCCGAAAAATTATGGGACAAGCTATGCAAATCCCGCCTATGCGGCAGAGAAGCTGGGTGAGGAATTCGGGCGTATGCTCAGTTTCCTTTACTGTGAGATGCGTAGTCTGATTCCCTTTGTTTATGAAGAGAATCTGGAAGAAATTGTGATTCGTCTGGAGCTTTTGGTGGAGGTGTATGGCGCATTTGCCTGTGCATGGCAGGAGTGTCTGGAGTATCGTGAGCGTGGTGTGGAACTGAGTGAACTTCCCAAGGCAGAGGATGTGCGTCAGATTCTGTACTGGTTTGTTAGTGATTATGCAGAGACTGCAACAGAGGCTCATCTAAAGGAGATGCTGGTGCCGGATGGTAATTTTGCTGTGAATCTGATAAAGACGGCAGATTTGTCCGATGAAAGATACTTGTTTGCCTATGGTGAGTATGTCAGTGAAAATGAGCTGGAGACGGCGCGGTTTTTGGCAAGTCTGCCGGAGGAGACAATTCGTACTATGGCGGACACCTATACAGAAGGGTATCGTATCGGTTTTGAGGTGACCAATAAAGACCTTTCCAAGAAAAAGACGGTAGAAATTCGTTATCGTCTGGGCTTTGAGCGCATGATGCGTGTGGCAGTGGAGAATTTTGAGAAGATGGGACTGCAGGCGGTGTGTTATCGTGCGGCTACCAGTATTCTCTACAATCCTTCCATTTATAAGATTGGTTACTGTGGTGGTGATGTGAATCGCCAGTATGATTTTGACCATAAGGATGATAAGGCGCTTTTCTGGGATAAAATATATGCTAATCACAAGTTGGAGGTGACCCGTACTGCTTTTGAAAAGTATCGCGAGGAAGCGGCTGTTTATGCGGGACCTGCAGTGGTAGAGACTTTCGGTGAGGCGGATTTTGCTCCGGAGAACAAGGCTGTCGCTTTCCATATGAGTGAAGAGCAGAGCAAGCTTTTGGTGGAGCATCGTTCTCTGATGGGTGAGCTCCAGAGAAAGTATATCCGTGAGGAGGAGCGTAGTTTTACGATTATAGCATTTCCCGTTCCGGAGATTCAGGAGGCTTTCGGACCGGAGCTTTTGGCAAAGCTGGGCATGAAGGATACGAAAGAGTGTTATCATGCATTCTTTAATGAGGTTATTCGCATTAATACTTTGGATTATACTTTGTATCGCGACATTCAGCAGTGTATTATTGATGTGTTGGATGCGGCGGATTATTGTGAGATTAAGGGTATGAATGGCAATCGTACGGATTTGAAGGTAAATCTGTGGAAACTTTCGGACGCTTCTAAAGAGACTATTTTTGAAAATTGCGTGGCAGATGTGAATATTCCGGTAGGTGAGGTGTTTACTTCCCCGGTACTTGATGGGACAGAAGGACTTTTGCATGTAAGCCGAGTGTATTTGAACGGATTGGAGTACAAGAATTTGGAGCTGCGGTTTGAGGAGGGCAAGATTGCAAGTTATAATTGTTCTAATTTTGCCACAGAGGAAGAAAATCTGAATTTCGTGCGCGAAAATGTATTGTTCCGACACAAGACTTTGCCCATGGGAGAGTTTGCCATCGGTACCAATACGGTGGCCTATGTTGTGGCAGAAAAGTACGGAGTCCATGACAAGTTTCCGATTTTGATTGCAGAGAAGACCGGCCCTCATTTTGCAGTAGGTGACACCTGTTATTCCCATGCGGAGGATGTGAAGGTCTACAATCCCGATGGCAAGGAAATTGTGGCTCGGGATAATGAGATTTCCAAGCTTCGCCACAAGACACCCGGTAAGGCATATTTTAACTGCCATACCGATATTACCATTCCCTACGATGAGTTGGGCGAGCTGACAGCGGTGCGCAAGGATGGCAGCAGGGTGATTATTATCGAGAACGGAAGGTTTGTGTTGCCGGGCACGGAGCAGTTGAATGAGGCATTTTGCAAGTAGGAAAAGCGTCTTGAACACTCATGGCATACGATTTGCCGAAATTTTTGAAATTTGCAAGAAAGCCTTGCATACCACATTTATTTCTAGTAAACTAAAGGCGGTGGCGGCAAACCACCAATAACATATGAACAGATTACAAGGAGGACATCATGGCAGAATCAGTAGTAAAACCTATGGTAGGTATTGTAATGGGTAGTGATTCCGACATGCCTGTTATGGCAAAGGCGGCAGATATTTTGGAGGAGCTGGGCATCCCTTATGAGATGACCATTATCAGCGCTCACAGAGAGCCGGACGTATTTTTTGAGTATGCGAAAGGTGCAGAGGCAAAGGGCTTCAAGGTAATTATTGCAGGTGCAGGTATGGCAGCTCATTTGCCCGGTATGTGCGCGGCAATTTTCCCCATGCCCGTTATCGGTATTCCTATGCACACTACATCTTTGGGCGGCCGTGATTCCCTTTATTCGATTGTACAGATGCCTTCCGGCATTCCTGTGGCAACTGTTGCAATCAATGGTGGTGCTAATGCTGGTCTTCTGGCAGCCAAGATTCTGGCAACTTCCGATGCAGCGCTTTTGCAGAAGTTGAAGGATTACAGCGCAGGTTTAAAGGATCAGGTAGTAGCGAAGGATGCTAAGCTTCAGGAGATTGGCTACAAGGCATATGTGGAAAGCCAGAAGAAGTAAGAGATAATTTTTGCAGATGATCCGGGTGCGGCGACGCATTTTGGAGTAAATAAATAACATACGAGGAGAAAACAAATGGATTACAAGAAAGCTGGAGTTGATATTGAAGCCGGTTATAAGTCAGTTGAGTTGATGAAGGAGCATGTAAAGGGTACTATGAGACCGGAGGTGTTGGGTGGCCTTGGCGGATTTTCCGGTGCGTTTTCCGCAGCTGCAATCAAGGATATGGAGGAGCCTGTACTGTTGTCCGGAACCGACGGATGCGGTACCAAGGTTAAACTGGCTATTATTATGGACAAGCATGACACTATTGGTATCGATGCAGTGGCTATGTGTGTAAACGATGTTGCATGTGCAGGCGGAGAGCCTTTGTTCTTCCTTGACTACATTGCATGTGGCAAGAATGTTCCTGAGAAGATTGCGACTATCGTAAGCGGAGTTGCAGAGGGCTGTAAGCAGTCCGGATGTGCACTTATCGGCGGTGAGACAGCAGAGCATCCCGGCATGATGCCCGAGGAAGATTACGACTTGGCAGGTTTTGCTGTTGGCGTTATTGACAAGAAAGATATTATTACCGGAGCTGAGATTAAGGCAGGAGATACTTTGATCGGTATTGCTTCTTCCGGTGTACATAGTAACGGTTTCTCTCTGGTTAGAAAGGTGTTTGAGAAGGAGCTGACCAAGGAAGGTCTGAATACTCATTATGATGAGCTTGGTACTACCTTGGGTGAGGCGCTTCTTGCTCCTACCAGAATTTATGTGAAGGCTTTGAAGGCTGTTAAGGATGCAGGTGTCAGAATCCACGGTTGCAGCCACATTACCGGTGGTGGATTCCAGGAGAATATTCCCAGAATGCTTCCTGACAACATCAATGCAGTGGTTAAGAAGGATAGTTATGAAGTTCCTGCAATTTTCAAGCTTCTTCAGAAGAAGGGCGATATTGCAGAGGATATGATGTACAACACCTACAATATGGGTCTTGGTATGGTTGTGGCAGTAGATCCCGCAGATGTAGATGCTACCATGGCAGCTATCAAGGCAGCAGGCGATACCGCATATGTGGTTGGTCACTGTGAGGCAGGCGAGAAGGGAGTTACTTTATGTTAAAAGTAGCTGTACTGGTATCCGGCGGCGGTACTAATTTGCAGGCTATTATGGATGCCATCGACAATGGTACGATTACCAACACTGAGATTAAGGTTGTAATCAGTAATAATGCAGGTGCTTATGCTCTTGAGCGTGCGAAAAATAAGGGGATTGATGCGGTATGTGTATCTCCCAAGGATTATGAGAATCGTGAGATTTTCAATGATGCGCTTTTGGCTAAGATTGATGAGTATGGTGTGGATTTGATTGTTCTTGCAGGATTTCTTGTCAAGATTCCTGAGAAGCTTGTGGAGAAATATGAGAGAAGAATCATCAACATTCATCCTTCCCTGATTCCTTCCTTCTGTGGAGTAGGTTACTATGGATTGAAGGTACATGAGGCTGCACTGGAGCGCGGTGTGAAGGTGACGGGTGCTACCGTTCACTACGTGGACGCAGGTATGGACACCGGCCCCATTATTCTCCAGAAGGCTGTGTATGTGGAAGAGGGAGATACTCCTGAGATTCTGCAGAGACGAGTAATGGAACAGGCTGAGTGGCAGATTCTGCCCCAGGCGATAAATATGATTGCAAATATGTAGTGAGAAAAACGCCTGTTAGATTGGTGTTTTGGGCTGTGGATAAGGCGGCTCCAGGGCATGTGCCCCGGAGCCGCCTTTGCATGTTACAGTCCCACCACTTTCTCCAACTCTTTAATAAAGTACATAATCTGCTCTGTGGTAATTCCCGAATAATTCACAATCAACGTGGAATCATAATCAGGGTTGTATTGCTCGCAGTATTCCGAGAGACAGGAGATTAGAATTTTGCGGTTGTGTAAATGAGCAATTAGTTCGGAATCCGAAAGGGAGGTCTGCACTTTCAGAAGGAAGTGAGTGCCTGAAGCGTCCTCTATGATGGATGAGTTGTCTCGAAGAGACGACTCCCGGATGGCGCTCACGATATCATTGTGCTGTTTGACATAGAATCGTTTCATGCGGTTGATATGGCGCTCTAAGTAGTTGCCTTCTATGAAGCGTGCAAGTGTGAACTGGTCAAAGCTTGATACGGAGCAGGAGTAGAAATTCATGGTGGAGATATATTTTTCCATCAAATCCTCCGGCAGTACCATGAAGCTGATGCGGACAGCAGGGGCAATGGATTTGGAAAAGGTGTTCATATAAATGACCTTGCCGCGCACGTCAATAGCGTAGAGGGGCTGAACAGGCATGCCATGGTAGCGGTATTCGCTGTCATAGTCATCCTCGATAATGTAACGGCCTTTTTGGGCGTTTACCCAGGATAAAAGCTCTAAGCGTCTGGTAATAGGCGTTACAAAACCCAGAGGAAAGTGATGGGCAGGTGAAAGATGGACTACATTACAGCCGGAGTTTTCCAAAAGATCCATGCAAATGCCTTCCTTGTCCAAAGGGATGGCACGGTATTGGACTTCGTTGCTTCGATAAATGGCACGTATTTTATTATAGCCCGGGTCTTCTACTGCGAAGAAAGTATCACGACCAAGTAACTGAATCAGTCGATTATAGAGATATTCCGTTCCGGCACCAATGATAATCTGGTCCGGGGAAACTACCATTCCGCGGAAGTCCAGTAAGTATTTTGCAATGGCAATGCGAAGTTCCAATAATCCGTTAAATGGAACAGTATCCAGTAGTTTGGCTGAGTCATAGGAAAGAGTCTCCCGCATCATGCGATACCATGTGGAGGCCGGAAACATTTCCATATTGTTTTTGTTGGCTTTCAGGTCAACTAAATAGGTTTCATCGTGGTATTTGGAGACATAGGGAGTATCTTTGGCAGAGCGGGTACGATAGTCGGATAGAGGGCTGACAAAGTAGCCTTTTTTCTCCACGGAATAAATATAGCCTTCCAGTAAAAGCTGTGAATAGGCGTTTTCTATGGTTTTGACACTGATTCCCAGGTGAGCGGCCAGAGCACGCTTGGAGGGAAGGGGAGAATTCGGAGCCAAAATTTTTCCGGTGATATCCTGCTTAATACTTTCATAAAGTTGTATATACAGAGATTTTGAGGTGTTGGGTTTTAAATTAATGGTAATCACACAATCTGACCTCCTAAAATTTTTGCAAATTGAGTATTTAAAAGATGTCAGATTGTATTATAATAGATTTAGAAAGAAAAAACAACACAGAGCCTACGGGCAGTAAGGAGGAAATTATGGGTGTATATGTAGTAACCGGTGGTTCCAGCGGAATTGGTGCTGCAGCAGTAGCGGCATTGAAGCAGGACGGACATGAAGTGATTAATGTAGATTTGAAAAACGGTGACATTTGCGCGAACCTTGCTACGCAGGAGGGCAGAGAGGATGCTATTCGTGAGATTTATGCAAAATGTCCTGACGGTTTGGACGGAATTATCTGTAATGCGGGTGTTTCTGGTAACTGTGGCAATTTGGAATTAGTAGTCTCTTTGAATTATTTCGGAACAGTAAAACTGGCCCGTGGGGTGTATGATTTGCTTAAGAAAAAGGGTGGAAGCGTGGTGGTAACCGTTTCTAATACCATTTCTCAAGGCACCGGCAGAATGGATATTGTAGATCTTTTAAATAATGTAGGCGATGAGCAGAGAGTGCGCAATATTGTAAAGAATCTGGATGCATCCAACCAGACTGTGGGACAGGCAATTTATATGGCTACCAAGTATGCGCTGGCAAGATGGGTGAGACGTGTATCAGCATCCTGGGCGGCAAACGGTGTTCGTGTGAATGCAGTGGCTCCCGGTAATGTGCGCACAGCCATGACAGATAGCCTGAGTGATGCGGCAAAATTTGCGGTAAGTGCACTGCCGATTCCTGTGCGATATGGCTCTGATGCACTGATGGACCCTGAGGAGATTGCAGAATCCATGAAGTTCCTTTTGTCGAAAGCGGCAAGAGGTATCAATGGAATCATTCTGTTTACTGACGGCGGTACGGATGCACTGTTGAATTCTGAGAAAGTATACTAGGAGGGTGAGAAGATGAGAGCGATTGAAAAGTATATTGATGCATTACAAAAATGTGATAACCATGCCCTTGCTGAGATTTTTGCACCGGACGGAACCCTTCGCGACTACTGCCCGAACAGTGCGGGGCGCCAGGAACATCATGTGTATGGCAGAGAGGCCATTGATATGTTCTTTAAAAATAAATTTACTTTCCGTCAGTATCTGATTAGTGATGCAGAGATTGTAAATGACAATCAGGCGGAGTTTGTGGCATGTATCGGTGGTTATTATGTAATGGCTATTGCAACAGTCCGTAGAGTGGATGAAAATGGCCTGATTAGCAGACTTACCGTTCGCCCTAAATAAAATGAAACAATATTCATGTAACAACTTTCACAAAAAAGGCGTAAATCCTGCAAATGGATTTGCGCCTTTGCTTGATTTCTTTGTCTTTTTTTATTATAATGTAAATAAGTATGTAAAAAAATGCAAAAAGGAGAACTTTTCATGAAAGTTTTAATTGTAGGCAGCGGCGGACGTGAGCACGCAATTGCGACCAGTGTTGCAAAGAGTGCGAAGGTTGAGAAAATTTATTGCGCACCCGGCAATGCAGGTATTGGTCAGATTGCAGAGTGTGTAGCAATTGGTGCTATGGAATTTGACAAGCTGGTGGCATTTGCCAAGGAGAAGGCAATTGATTTTGTTATTGTAGGTATGGATGATCCTCTTGTAGGCGGTCTGGTGGACTGCATGGAGGAGGCGGGAATCCGTACTTTCGGACCTCGTAAGAATGCAGCGGTTCTTGAGGGAAGTAAGGCATTCTCCAAGGATTTGATGTTGAAATACAAAATCCCTACTGCAGCTTACAAGAATTTTGATAATGCTGAGGAGGCTCGTACCTATCTGAAGGAAGAGGCGAATTTCCCTATTGTGCTTAAGGCAGATGGTCTGGCACTGGGTAAGGGTGTACTTATTTGCAATACTTTGGATGAGGCACTTGCAGGTGTGGATGAGATTATGTGCGACAAGAAGTTCGGTGATGCAGGTAATCGCATGGTTGTAGAGGAGTTTATGACCGGTCGGGAAGTGAGCGTACTTTCCTTCGTGGATGGTAAGACCATTCGCATCATGACTTCTGCACAGGATCATAAGAGAGCGCAGGATGGTGACCAGGGATTGAATACCGGTGGTATGGGAACCTTTTCTCCCAGTCCTTTCTACACAGAAGAAGTGGACGAGTTCTGTAAGAAATATATTTATCAGGCAACCGTGGATGCCATGGCAGCAGAGGGAAGACCTTTCAAGGGTGTTATTTTCTTTGGATTGATGCTGACTTCCAACGGCCCCAGAGTGCTTGAATATAATGCAAGATTCGGTGATCCTGAGGCACAGGTGGTTCTGCCCCGTATGAAGAATGATATCATCGAGGTGATGGAGGCTTGTGTGGATGGTACTCTTGATCAGATTGATTTGCAGTTTGAAGATAATGCGGCAGTCTGTGTAGTTCTTGCAAGTGACGGTTATCCTGTAGCATATGAGAAGGGATTTGTGATTGAGGGCTTAGATAAATTTGACGCGGCAGAGGGGTATTACTGTTTCCATGCCGGTACCAAGCAGTCTGACAAGGGTATTGTAACCAATGGCGGACGAGTACTTGGCGTAACTGCCAAGGGAAGCAATCTCAAGGAAGCTCGTGCAAATGCGTATGCGGCAACAGAGTGGGTATCCTTTGACAATAAGTATATGCGTAATGATATCGGTAAAGCGATTGACGAGGCATAAAGTATAAATGTCAGAGTAAGGAGTGTTGGCCTATGGATAGCTTAAGCCTGTTAGATGCGTATCATATTCCCCGTGTATGCACGGAGTGTGAGGGTGTTATGATATTCAAGGGCGTAGGAGAATATCATTGTGAAAAATGTGGCAGAGTAGCCTATGATGATTATGGCAAAGTTAGACTGTATCTGGAGAAGAATCCCGGAGCAAATGCAGTGGCTGTGGAGGCTGAGACGGGTGTGTCCCAGAAGACAATTCGTCTGATGTTGAAGGAGGCACGTATTCAGGTGGCAGAAGGTTCGGCATCATTTCTGCATTGTGAGAACTGTCGCAAGGAAATTCGAAGCGGACGGTTTTGTCCGGAATGCGAGATTCTGTATCATCGCAATCTGGAAGAACAGCAGCGTAAATTACACAATCTTCAAGGTTATGGTATGGATAAAGGCAACAGTGATTCCGGTCACAGACGATACATGCGTGAGAATGATTGATAGGCAATATGGAAAGGAAGGACTAATGAAAAAAAGGATAGGGTTACAGATTAAGTGGAAAACATTGATGGGAGCATTGGTATTGCTTGTTGCTTTGACTGTGGGATTGAATGAGAATTCTATAGTCAGTCTGGCAGACAGCGCAGGTAAGATTACTGCTTCCAGTGCAAAGATTCGTAAGGAACCCAGCACCACCAGCGAAACGGTTGGTAGTGCGGTGCAGGATGCGAAAGTAAGTGTTACCGGACAGATTACCGGAACGGATGGATATACTTGGTATAAGGTTGTGGTAGACGGTGGAACCGTTGGTTATATTCGTTCTGATTTGATGGAGATTACCGATGGAAGCAACCCTGCTTCTGTAGTTGCACCTACAACCAATACGACTTCTACTCCTACTACATCTACTCCGGATGAGACTCTTGTGGATGTGGCAGATGTAGAGCCCGTGAGTGCAAGTGTGAAGGGTAGTTCTCCGGTTCGTGTGAGACAGAATGCTTCCACCACAAGTCGCATTGTGACCAATGCAGAGGGCGGAATGGCATTGACTGTAATCGGTCAGGCAACCGGCTCTGATAACAAGGAATGGTATCTGGTACAGTTTATTGCAAACGGTTCTGAAGTGAGCGGATTTATTCGCGCAGATTATGTGAATTTGAGCGGTGAGTTGGTTCCGGCAGGCAGTGTGGTTGAGACACCTGTAGAAGAAGTACCTGAGGTAAAAGAGGAGCCCAAAGAAGAGGCTAAAATGTGGGAGACCACATATACGGATGATGACAGCAAATGGCACCTGGTAAATAACGAGACCAAGGAATCTTATGACATTGCTCAGATTTTTGCTGCAAATGAAGCAAATGCAAAGACTTTAGAGGATGTTCTGAAGGAGAAGAAGAACCAGCAGATTATCATTATTGTTTTGGTGATTTTTGTAGTGTTGTTTGCAACCGGAGATATCTTGTTATTCTTTAAAGTGAAGGATTTGGCAGACGCTGCATACTATAATGAAGTAGAACAGGAAACCATGCGTCGCAGAACAGCAGACAGACCTGTTTCCAAGGGACAGGGGGCATCCGGTTCCAAGGGAACAAAATCTGCAGGCAGTCAGGGAGCAAGACCTGCCGGTCAGCGCCCCGCAGGAGCACAGGGTGGTCAGCGTCCCGCAGGCAGTCAGGGAGCAAGACCCGCCGGTCAGCGCCCCGCAGGAACACAGGGTGGTCAGCGTCCCGCAGGTAGTCAGGGAGCAAGACCCGCCGGTCAGCGCCCTGCAGGAGCACAGGGTGGCCAGCGTCCCGCAGGCAGTCAGGGAGCAAGACCCGCCGGTCAGCGTCCCGCAGGAACACAGGGTGGTCAGCGTCCCGCAGGTAGTCAGGGAGCAAGACCTACCGGTCAGCGTCCCGCAGGCAGTCAGGGAGCAAGACCTGCAGGTGCAGCTCAGTCTGTAGCAAAGCAGTGTCCCGTACAGGAGCCGGCAGAGGAGATGGTTCAGAACATCTTTACGGATGATACGGTGGTATATGACAGAGCCGATGTTCAGCAGGCAGCTAAAGCTGCTGAGCAGATTCGTCAGGAGGAAAATGCGGGCTGGAAAGCTAAGAATTTTACCAATGAGGATGAATTGGAATTTCATTTCCTGAATTTGGAAGACGGAGAGAATTAAATAGATTAAATCGAAAAATGCTTTGCCGGGAAAACGGGCAAAGCATTTTTCTATAAACTTTCCTGTTCTATGGTTGACAGTTTGTGCTTCCCTGTTATATCATATGTATAACAATGCGAATGAATAGCAGGTGATAAAGGAGGTGCGCAGGATGATTATTGAAATTGATTTCAACAGTGATGAAGCATTATATTTGCAGCTTAGGAATCAGATTATTCTGGGCATTGCCACGTCGCAGTTTCAGGAGGGGGACTCGTTGCCCAGTGTGCGGCAGCTTGCAGACAGTATAGGTATTAATATGCATACGGTTAATAAGGCATATACGGTACTTAAGCAGGAGGGATATGTGAAGGTAGACCGCAGACGGGGAGCAGTGATTGCGGTGGATGTTGACCGAATGCAGACAATGGGAGAATTGAAGCGGGAATTGCAGGTCATACTTGCTAAGAGCAGCTGCAAAAATATTTCCGTCGATGAGATACACGCATTGATTGACGAGATTTATAGCGAGTACAGGTAGGATGCTGTTACAGATTTGCCTGGAAAAGGATTATGAATGGTGGAGGACTGAAGGATGCAGTCAGATTTTACAGATAAGGCCAAAGAGGCATTAGCGCATGCTGCTAAGTGTGCTAAGAGCTTGAAACAGGGATATGTTGGTACGGAGCATATTCTGGCCGGACTTTTGATGGAACAGACCGGAGTGGCAGCCAAGGTGCTTGCGGACAATGGTGTAGAGATTGACAAAGTAAAGGATATGATTCGGGATTTGATTGCCTTTGAAAAAGGTGTATCCCTGCAGGAAAGAGAAGGATATTCTCCTCGCGCACGTAAGATTATTGAGGAAGCGCACAGACAGGCTGAGCGATTTGGTCAAAAGCAGACCGGAACAGAGCATTTGCTTCTTGCTTTGATTAAAGAAGGCGAAAATGTGGCAGTGCGTCTGTTAAATACCTTGAGTGTGAATGTACAGAAGATATATGTAGATACATTGGTTGCCATTGGTCAGGATGGTAATTTATACAAAGAAGATTTGGGCAAGAAGGGACAAGGCAAGCAGAAAACTTCCACCCTTAGTCAGTACAGCAGAGATTTGACAGCACTGGCAAGAGAGGGGAAGCTTGATCCGGTGATTGGCAGAGAAGATGAGATTCGCCGGGTTGTACAGATTCTCAGTCGTCGTACTAAGAATAATCCCTGTTTGATTGGTGAACCCGGTGTGGGTAAGACGGCAGTAGTGGAAGGGCTTGCACTTCGTATTGTTGCGGGAGAGGTACCCCTTACTGTACAGAATAAGCGAGTGCTTACACTGGATTTGTCCGGTATGGTGGCAGGCAGTAAGTATCGAGGTGAGTTTGAAGAGCGTATTAAAAAGGTTATCAAGGAAGTAATTGATGACGGTAATGTGATTTTGTTCCTTGATGAATTGCATACGATTATCGGTGCAGGTGGTGCAGAGGGAGCCATTGATGCTTCTAATATCCTGAAACCTTCTCTTGCCCGTGGTGAGATTCAGTTAATCGGTGCAACCACCATCTCAGAATATCGCAAGTATGTGGAGAAGGATGCTGCTTTGGAGCGTCGTTTCCAGCCGGTGACGGTAGAGGAGCCCACAGAGGAAGAGGCTATTCGTATTTTGGAAGGTATCAAGATTAGATACGAGGAGCATCATGGTGTAGGTATTACCTCTGAGGCGGTAGATGCGGCAGTACGTCTGTCAAACCGCTATATTAATGACCGTAATCTGCCGGATAAGGCCATTGATTTGATTGATGAGGCGGCTGCAAGTGCCCGTCTTAAGTCCATGGATTTGCCGGATAAGCTCAAGGATATGGCTGAGCAGATTAAGAAGATGGATAAGCAGATTGAGCGTTCCGTGCGTATGGAGGCATATACTCAGGCCGCAGAGCTTCGCAATGCTCAGAATGACCTGATTAAAAAATACGAAAGACAAATGGCCAGACGTCAGTCCCAGGAGGAAAGTCAACGTTATACTATCGGTGAGAATGAGATCGCCGAGGTTGTGGCAATGTGGACAAAGATTCCGGTACAGAAGCTGGCTGAGAAGGAAAGTGAGAGACTGCTGAAGCTGGAGGAGATTCTGCACAAGCGTGTGATTGGCCAAGAGGAAGCTGTCACTGCAGTTTCCAAGGCGATGCGCCGGGGCAGAGTGGGATTAAAAGACCCCAATCGTCCCATTGGTTCCTTTTTGTTCCTTGGTCCTACGGGTGTAGGTAAGACGGAACTGTCCAAGGCTCTTGCAGAGGCAATGTTTGGTTCTGAAGATGCAATGATTCGTGTGGATATGTCTGAATATATGGAAGGCCATTCGGTCTCCAAGATGATAGGTTCACCGCCTGGATATGTGGGCTTTGATGAGGGTGGTCAGCTCTCTGAAAAGGTGCGCAGAAATCCTTATTCTGTAGTTTTGTTTGATGAGATAGAGAAGGCACATCCGGATGTGTTTAATATTTTATTGCAAGTGTTGGATGACGGTCATATTACAGATTCCAAGGGCAGAAAGGTCAGCTTTAAAAATACGATTTTGATTATGACCTCCAACGCAGGGGCTCAGCGTATTGTAGATCCCAAGAATCTTGGCTTTGCTTCAGAGAAAAACGAGAAAAAGGACTACGAGAAGATGAAGTCTGCTGTTATGGAAGAGGTTAAGAAGAGCTTTAAGCCGGAATTCATCAACCGTATTGACGATATCATTGTGTTCCATCAGTTGAATGATGATAATATGAAGTCTATCGTAAATCTGCTGGCTTCTAATCTGTATAAACGTTGCGCGGCACAGATGGATATCAAGTTGAGCATGACACCGGCACTTAAGGAGCATCTTGTGAAAAAGTATGCTGACAATAAAATGGGAGCCCGTCCGCTGAAAAGAGCGATTCAATCTGTGGTGGAGGATGCCCTTGCAGAAGAGATTCTTATGAAAAAGGTACAACCCGGAGATACGGTGAGTGCCGGATTTAAACAGGATAAGGTAACTTTTGTGGTAAAGTAGTAATGTGCTAAAATTTTAAAATATTTAGTAGAAATAGCTGTCATTTTGTAGTATACTGAATATAGGATTACAAATAGGGGGCTTTCCCCGTGATAATAACCAGGAGGGCGAAAGAAATGGCAGTAGTAGAGGAGTTGCTCCGCAACGAGACAGACGGCGCAATCAGCTTCGGTAACCACCAGCTGGCACACAAGGCAAAGGTAGAGGATTTCAAGCATGAGGGAGATTTGCTGAAGGTAAAGACTTTCAGAGAGATTACCAAGCTTGAGAAGAACGGTATGTTTTTGTATGAATCCGTGCCCGGCACCAGTGTTCTTAATTTCAAAGAGAGTGCAGAGGGTGTGGAATTTGTTGTGACAGGTTCCGAAGATGCTCAGATTACCATTGGACTTACTGATGACACCGAATATGAGGTGATTGTACAGGATAGAAATGTAGGTAAGATGAAGACCGGAATGAGCGGTAAGCTTTCCTTGAGTGTAGAGCTTGAGAATGCAGGCGAGGTTGCGGTTAAGGTTGTAAAGGCATAAAAGAGTGATAGACATCCCGACTCCGGGGACGCGGAGTCGGGATGTTACTATATGAGGAGGTATTATGGCAAAGGGAAGGTCATCAACCATATTTTTTTGTCAGAATTGTGGATACGAGTCCGCCAAGTGGCTGGGGCAGTGTCCCGGCTGTAAAGAGTGGAACAGTTTTGTAGAGGAGACTGTGAGTAAGGCGGATATGAAGTCAGCAGGCTCTGTCAGAATGGGAGAACGTCCGCAACCCTGTATTCTTTCTGAAGTGACAATTCGGGAGGAAAGCAAGGTGTTGACCGGTATCGGTGAGTTGGACAGGGTGCTGGGCGGCGGTATTGTACAGGGATCATTGACTCTTGTGGGCGGTGATCCGGGTATCGGTAAATCTACCCTTTTGTTACAGGTGTGTAGAAATTTATCGGAGTCAGGGCATACCGTACTTTATATTTCCGGTGAGGAATCTCAGGTGCAGATTAAGATGCGTGCAGATCGAATCGGGCAGTTTAGTGACAAAATGCTTCTTCTCTGCGAGACAAATCTGGGAAATGTTGAAGATGTAATTCGCAAGCAGAAACCGGAGGTGGTGATAATAGACTCCATTCAGACCATGTTCAACGATAATGTGTCTGCAGCTCCGGGTAGTGTGTCTCAGGTAAGGGAGTCTACAGGTGTGCTTTTGCAGTTGGCAAAGGGACTTGGCGTGTCGGTGTTTATCGTTGGGCATGTAACCAAAGAAGGAACGGTTGCAGGTCCCAGAGTCTTGGAACATATGGTAGACACGGTACTTTATTTTGAAGGAGACAGACATGCATCCTATCGTATTTTGCGTGGTGTGAAGAATCGTTTTGGGTCTACCAATGAAATTGGTGTATTTGAGATGCGGGAGCAGGGGTTGACAGAGGTGACCAATCCTTCTGAATATATGCTGAGCGGCAGACCGGAGAATGCCAGTGGTTCTGTAGTGGCATGTACCATGGAAGGCACGAGGCCGCTTTTGGTAGAGATTCAGGCACTGGTATGTCATAGTAATTTTGGTATTCCTCGGAGACAGACTACCGGTACGGATTTTAACCGCGTGAATTTGTTGATGGCAGTGCTGGAGAAACGTTCGGGATTACAGCTTGCAGGATGTGATGCTTATGTCAATATTACGGGCGGTATGAAAATTGCAGAACCGGCTATTGATTTGGGGATTGTGCTTGCTATTGTATCAAGCTTTCGGAATCAGGTATTAAATCCCAAGCTGATTGCCTTTGGTGAGGTAGGCTTGTCCGGTGAGGTTCGTGCGGTAAGTATGGCCAAACAAAGAGTGGCAGAGGCGAGAAAACTTGGCTTTGAGGTGTGTGTATTGCCCTGGGTTAGTGCCAAAGAATGTATGTCCATGGGAGAAAGTAGGAAAAATACGGACGAAAGTGGAAATATTTTAGGAGAAAACAAAAATATTGTAGGCGAAGGTAAAAATGCTAAGGGAATGTCCGGGGCTACCGGTGATTCTGTTGTATTCACGGAACCCGTAAGCGGAATGCAGATTATCGGGGTAAAGACGGTTCAGGATGCCATGGATAGACTGTTTTAAAAGGAGTTTCCTTAGGGAGAGAGGATTCATACTGCTTCCTGTTTTTGGTAAATTGGGTCTCAGAATCCTTTTTCTTTAGTTGGGACCCAAAAGGATAAAGATATAGTCTATTTCAAAGAAGAATTTTATAAAGTGTACCCCATGTCAAGGACACTTTTTATAAAATTTTATACCCATTCTATCCGTTTGTTGATAATGGATTTATTCCTGTTGTGGTGTAACTGTAAAATTCGTTTGGAGTCAGCTTTTCCAG
>SVFL01000039.1 GCA_015056885.1 Lachnospiraceae bacterium | reverse complement strand
ACCGCGGCATATCCCCGGCTCAAAAACGGCATATTTCTGCGCATAACACATTCATTATAGCATTGTAGCACAAATCTCGGCTTATGGCTAGAGGGAATTTAGGAATTTTCTGTTAAATTTTTATAATATTCTTAATTCAAATCGTGATTTAGTAAATCGTGATTTGATATTGATATTTCTTATCAACATTGTACCAAAAATATATTAAAATTCAATCAAGAAACGAAGTTACTACCGTACAGCATTGGATTGCTCATGCGGGCTGCTCGTTTCTTTTTTTGTTCTGACAAAGTCATATAGGTATAAATGACTATCTTCGTCACACCTGACTAACATTCTTGTAATAAATATATTATATCTAACCAACTGCCCTATATCGTCATACTGGGATATCAAATCTTGTATCATAGTGATACCAAATGTATAAATTTAAGCACTATTTATCTAAATACTTTTTCATTGCTTACATTTATACTGAAACTAACAGTAATGTTCTTATGAATAGTTTTATGACATTACAAATAAATCAGTATAAGGAGAACTCTTTATGGAAACAATCAGAATTGGACTTATTGGCTGTGGCGGTATGATGAAATCCCACGCCCAAGGTGTACAGGAGGTAGAAGGCGTAGAGGTTACAGCAGTATGCGATATTATACTGGAGTTGGCGCAAGATGTAGCAAGTGTACTTAATAATCCTTACATAACAACTGATTACAAGACCATGGTCGACTATGTTGATGCGGTACTGGTAGTACTGCCCCATGACCTGCATTTTGAGTGTGGCATGTATTTTGCGCATCATAAAAAGCATGTACTCATGGAAAAACCACTTTGCAATACGGAAGAAGAGTGTCTGGCTCTTATTGAAACCTGCGAAGCTAACAACGTAGTCCTGATGTGTGCTTATCCGGTACGATTCTGGCCGGGTGTGGTTAAATTAAAAGAACTGATTGACAGCGGGGATTACGGAAAAATCATTCAGATGTCCGTCTGGACCGAACAGTTAACCAAAAATGAACCCCAAAATGGAGCTATCGGTTGGGGACAGACAGCCCGACTGGGTGGCGGCCAATTCTTCAGCCACGGCTGTCATTATGTAGATATGATGCTTTGGTTCCTTGGTAATCCTATAAAAGGCATGCATTTCGGCACCAGTGTCGGAACCCCTTGGCTATTAAAAGAAGGCACCAGTGTGGCAGCCATCGTATTTGAAAACGGTGCTATCGGTTATCATGGTGCGACCTGGGGCGCAAGAGGTACCCGTCTTGGTTGGAATGTACAGATTCAAACTGAAAAAGGCATGCTGGAATTTGACCGTTTTAAAGGACAGATTAAGTTATACGACGGTCTTAGTGTGCACATACCGGGCGAACCGGAATATCAGGGTTATAAAGTTCTTTGGGAAACCGATGGTGCTTTGATGAAGCAAACTCAGCATGAAATCCGTCACTTTACAGACTGTATCCGCACCGGCAAAAAACCTATGACTGACGGTCGTTCCGCACTTCAAGGACTACGTGTTATTTGGAAGATGTACGATGCAGAAAAGCATAATGTCATTGCCGATCTGCACGGTTTAGGTTTAGAGGAAGTTTAATCTTCATTCTAATAAAGTTAATATATAGCAATGGCTGCGGTTCTGACGTCCGCAGCCTATTTTTTCCATACTGAATGCGCATATTGAGTGGGTGTTATCCCGTTTCTTTTCTTGAATATTCTGGAAAAATAATGAATACCCGAAAACCCTAATTTTTCCGAAATCTGACTGATTGTCAAATCACTCTCTCGAATCAGTCGTTTTGCTTCTTCCATCTTTAACCCAATAAAATGATGCACTGCTCCGCAGCCCACACAGCTTGTACAAATTCTCTTGATGGTACTTTCACTAAAACCTGTATACCGTACAATATCTTCTATCGTAATATTCCGGCTTAGATTTTCCTTCATAAATGCTTCCATGTGGGCAAACTGTGTTTCATAGTAATTACTTTGATTTCGCGGCATTGTGCGATGGCCGTTCCCAGCATCTCTGTTTTCATAAATGGAAATCAACAATAACTCCAAATAGTTTTTGACAGTCTGCACTTCATAGTCAGTGGTCCCTTCTTCCGGTTGCTGACCATAGTAAGACTGATTTTCACCAATCACCTTAAATCTACGAATGCCTGTACGCAAAATCCGAAATAACAGTTCTTTTTCCTCCCCTGTCAGCCCAAACACCCTATTCTTCAAAGCCAACATCTTGTCAGAATTGCACCGAAAACTTATAATGGCAACAACTGCATCCTTTTCTTTGACTGTTATCCTTTCCTGTCCGGGTTCTGCCAAAATCAACTGTCCTGCTTTTGGCTCCAATACATTATCTCTAATGCAACAGCTGTATTGCCCACTTTCCAAATATACCAGCTGCCAAAAATCATACACATCATCTCGATATTCCTTTGTTTGCTTCTGCTCCATTTTACCGGACATTTTCAGATGATAAACCGTTACAAGCGTATCCACGGTAAAGGCATTACATATGAAAGTTTCCTTTCTCTGTTTCATGATACACCTCACTTTTCCGCCAGTCTACTGTATTCCGAAAGTGTAATACCCTCTTTTTCCTTAAAAAACCTGGAAAAATGGTACAAAGACAAAAATCCCAGATAATCACCGATCTGGGTAAAGTTCAGATTGGTTTCCCTAATCAGCCTTCTGGCTTCTGCTGTTTTCATGTCTGAAAATGCCTGCATGATGCTTTTACCGGTTTCTTTCTTATATACACTCCGTAAAGTGGATTCATTGACTCCAAGTCCCTGCGCAATATCCTGAATGGTAAGCCGGGCGGTTATATGGTCATACATATATTTGTGCGCCATTGCTGCAATCCCTTTTTCATAATGCACCCGATTACTTTTGGCGCCTTCTTCCTTCAAGCTTCCTATCCTATACAATCTGCAATAAATTTTTATCAAAAGCTGCTCAAGAGAAATCTTTACATATTGCAGAACTGCCGGATGAGAAGCTTCCTTAACACAAAGCCCCTGTCTTTCTTGATTCATTTTGATTGGTTCCAAAATTCTTCTGCCTACCGTACAAAGCTCTGATACCATAGCGGGTTCACCGCCATATAAATGTATTGTCTGGTTAGCTACCTTCTTCAGCCACGCACTATTACATGCAAAGCTTATAACATAAAGCTCTGCATCCTCCTCCTTGCGCGCCCGCATCACCGTTCGGTAATCTCCCTTGGGTTCTAAAAAAATGGCATGATATTCCGGCAGATTTATCACAGTATCATTACTTTTGATTCCAAGAATCCCCGAAGCACAATAATACATTTGCCAGAAATCAAACCGCTTCATCTCTTCCACTACCTCTGCACTATGCGCATGTGCCAGATAAATAATAGACTCAATTTCCACAAAAGACGCTGCTTTTACCCGATTGTACTGTTTCTCCATCTTTTCTCTCCCATCGTATCATTTCCGTTAAATTTTACATCTTAATATCCATTTTTATCAAAAACCAAAAGGTTTACAATTATATTAAAATAAACACAGAAAGTGAGGACACTATCATGAAAACTGCTATTTTAATTGGTGCCGGTCCCAGAGGACGACTGGCTTATCTGGACAAATTTGCCAAATTCGGAGTAAAGCTTATTGCTGTTGCCGACCTCTTTGAAGAAAACCGTAAACTGGTGCAGGAGGCCTACGGCATTTCAGAAGACATGTGTTTTGCAAATTACAAAGACATGTTCCACGGAGAACGCCTTGCCGACATAGCCATCATCTGCACCAATGACCGTGATCATCTGGAGCCATTCAAGCTCTGTGCCCAGGCCGGTTATCATATTTTATTAGAAAAGCCTATCTCTTCTTTTCCGGAAGAAGTTGCTGAGGTAGAAAAAATCAGTCAAACCTTTGACAAAACACTGACCATTTGTCATGTGCTGCGCTATACTCCGTTCTTTACTAAGTTAAAGGAGCTGATCACAAGTGGTATTATCGGTAAAGTCATGTCTATCAATCATAATGAAAATATGGCTTACTGGTTTGCTGTAAACAACTTTGTGCGTGGCAAGTGGAATAATTCTGATACCACTTCTCCGCTGATACTGGCAAAATGCTGCCATGACATGGACCTGCTGGTATACCTGACAGGCAAAAAATGTATCCGCTTGTCTTCCTTCGGAAATCTTGGGTATTTCAATCCGGAAAATGCTCCCGAAGGCGCCGGTACACGTTGTACAGTAGACTGCAAAATTGCAGATTCCTGTCCTTATAACGTGGTCAAATTTAATATCAATCCGCCACAAAATATTGCCAAATTCCGTGCTAACGATTATATCGAGGACGAAGAAAGTCTGCGTCAGGACATGTCAACCAGTCAGTGGGGACGTTGTGTATTTGCCTGTGACAACAATGTTGCTGACCATCAAGTCATCAGTATGGAATTCGAAGACAACATTACCGCAGTCTTTACCGTTTCTGCCTTTACCTACGACCATTCCCGTACCATCAAAATCATGGGAACACTGGGAGAAATCGAAGGTGATATGGAAAATGGTGAACTACAACTTAAAATCTTCGGTGCTAATGAAATCGAACACATCCATGTAGAAAATAATATTCTACAGCATGGTGGCGGTGACGAAGGAATTGTAAAAGCATTCCTGGACAGCATTGATGGGGACAGCGGACGCAATCTAACTTCTGCACAGGAAAGTCTCCATTCACACATGATATGCTTTGCTGCAGAAGAAAGTCGCAAAAACAATGGTGCTGTAGTAGAACTGGAAGCTTTTACCAAGCGTTATCTAGATGCATTAAAATAATCGTCATACCATATGTTTATATCCACCGTCAGGAAATCTGTCGGTGGATATTCTTATGCACAATGTATTATCACAGCTTTTCTTCCAGATATTTCCGGATCTGTTCACCGGTCCTGCCCGCCGGAAGCTGCGGCAGCAACTCCTCTATGTACTTTCTCAATGCTGTTTTATTCACCGGCTTTGGTGTTTCTCCGACAATACGTCTGAAATTCTGATACAGAATATTCTCTAATTGAGGTCTGTCCAGTGCAATGCCCTGCATCTCATACACAAAACCCTTAAATCGGTCATCCGTTCTCAAAAACCGTGATATCAGGGACATTTTTTTATTTTTAAAGGAATTCTTGAATGCATTTTTATTGTCGCTTCCCAATAGGATTCTGTCTGAGTATTTGATAAAAAATGCTCTGGCCTTTTCCGGCAGTTCCGACAGATACCCATACTCCTCCTCTGCCGGCGTTATGTCAATGCAGACATTTGGATAGCGATCCATTATACCTGCCAATCGTTCTGTATCATATCCCAAAAACAGGAAATGGGCAAAGGTAATTTTTAATCTGGAATGCTTTTCCAACACCTGCAGTACCTGATCGTAAATCGTTTCATAATGTGCAAACTGTTCTGTAAAGCAGCTTCCCTTTGGCATTATTTTTTCATTCCAGCAATATACCGGATCATTTACATGGCACAATACAGGAATCTCTTCCTGCTCTACATAAGACCAGAACGCCTCATAAGCCTCATCACATACCGGAAGCCCCACCTTTTTGTGGGCATTAGGCTTAGTCTCTATCAGTTTGATACCGTCAAACCCCATCTCAATTAACCGTTTCGCCTGACCGCAGAAATCACAATCTCCTTTGATGGGAAATTCCGGATAAATCATTGCTCCATAAGCATATACTCTCGAATTTTCACATTTTACGATGGCACCCAGAATATTCTGCGTAATATCTCTTGCCTGGAACAAATCCTCCATATTGGGCATGCACAAAATATTCAAGCCCTGCAGGAAATTACTTTCCATATACTCCTCGGCTGCCCGGATCAAATCGCCTGTATCCTCGCATTCCGGCTTATAATTTTCCGGGTATCCGCTCATATCATCGGCAAACCACTGCATCTGATGATAATGACAATCTATTCCCAAAATATCCTCATGGGCTCTGGCACGGGTACCACAGGTCACATACAGTCTGCCACCTTCCATGATATATTTCTGCATTTTTTCCTGAAAACTGTTTTTGCACAGATATGTCCCGATATTTTCCCGGGTAACCCCTTTGTCGAAAACAAACTTTATAGCATCATCGCTTTCATCCCGTCTGTATGTTTTAAACATCTTTCGAAATTTGCTTATATTGGAATCCTTCGTTAAAAAATCCTCATATAATTCATCCAACAGCCATGAGTGACACATAAAATACTTAAAATCATGTTCCGGAAAATATCGCATAATAAAACGTTCTGCTTCCGCAAATGCCTGATAACAGGCCAGATCATCCAGCTTTTCTCCGCCCGGAATATGTACAGACACCATTTTATCCCCTATATGTACCTCGCCACCGGCACACCAGTCCCCTGCTGTTTCCATCATAAAGTTCAATCTGCCTATGCGGAACAGCATGGTACCTTTCACCACGCAGTCAAACCAGACCAACTCATAAATGCCAAGCATTCCGAAACTCTCCCGGCAGCCTAAAACTTCCTTCATAATTTCTGTCAAGGACGCCCGTAAATATTTGTCTGGAATACCGCGATCCGCATATGCCGCCTGCATTTCTTCACATTTTGCCAGAATATATACAAGGTTTAAACCCAAATCTTTCTGTTCGACCAGATACTGTACAGGATTTTCTTTATCTATCCCTTCAATATCAGCACATTCCAATATTTCCTCAAACTCTTTATCACAAACTTCCGGCAGCCCCAACTTTTTGTACCATTTTCTTGCAGTTTCTTTCACTATATTGCCCTTTCTTTCTTCGAATACACACTAGGTGTAACTCCCTTTCCTCTGATAAATGCCCGGCAAAAGGATTTATACGTGGCATAGCCTACCTGTAGCCCCACCTCATTAGCAGGATTCCGTCCGATACGCAATAGTGTAACTGCCTTTCTGATTCGGACACGGTTTATATAATCCAGCATACCTTCTCCTGTCTCGCTGCGAAACACACGAGCTATATATTTGGGATTTTTTCCCATGTAATCTGCTATGGAGCTTATATTCAGGGAATCCTCCATATAATGTGTATCTATGTATGTTTTTATCTTTTCTACCAAATTCCTTTGACAGTTTCGTTGCTGTTCTGCTGATGTCTCCATCCCCAGTTTCTGCACCAGATTCGTTTCCTTTATCACTTACTCTTCCTCCAAAATGCGCAAACTGCCATCTCCTGCTCTTCTATTTCTTTCTCATAATAATCATCTCTATCACCAGGCCCGGTTCCTCCTTGGAATGCAGATAAATGCCGCATTCCCCACCATAGAATAAGCACAAACGCTGGTGTAGATTGCGCAATCCATAGCTTTCCTGTTCGGAAGTAATAGGTTCCCGCAACTTACGGTTCAGTGCCTGCAGATTCTCCTCTTCCATGCCAAAGCCGTTGTCCTCAATAGTAAACAGTATGGTTTCCTCATCCCGGATGCTGCCACGGATAACAAAAAAGTTCTTTTTATTTGCCGCATTGTAACCATGTTCAAAGTAGTTTTCAATTAAGGGTTGAAATACATTCCGAATGATGCCATACTGTAACACCTCTGTATCAATATCATAAATAACCTTTACCGACTCTCCGTATCTAGCTTGAAACAGCAACAGATACTTCCTGCTGAAGGCCAGCTCCTCCTGTATGGAAATAAAGGTCTTGGAACCGATAAAGCCGCGGAAAATAGATGCTGTCTGGGCAATTAATTCCGCTGTTTCTTCATCCCCGTTCTGGTAACAGCGCAACTGAAACATTTCCAGTGTATTGTACAAAAAGTGTGGATTAAATTTCGCCTGCAGCTCCTGAATCTCCGATTCAACCTGACGTTTCTCATATTCATGAGCACGCTCAATATTTTCTTTTAGACTCTGACTCATCCGGTTAATATCCTTAGCTATCGTTTTTAGCTCCGGCTGTGCAAAGGTTCCTTCTATCCGATAATCCAGATAATTTTGTCCCAGCACTTCCAGTCCCTCTCGGATAATATTTACTTCTCCTGTAATACTTCTTAAAGCAAGCCAATACATCAGCACCGACAACAGTGCCATTAGTAAAGTAAGTCCCAGTATTACAATCGTTCCACGGCAAGCTTGTCCAAATATCTGAGCCCATTTCACGGCATAAAATACATATTCGCCCCGCAGTGACTCTTCCTGTACCTGCACATACCATTTATCGCCATCCATTTTGAATACATCATTTTGGCCCAGCTTTAATCCATTTAAGTCCCACTCTGTCCAATTCCCTGAGGAAAAGATTACTTGTTCGTCATATACAATATTGAAGCTGAGAGAGTCAAAGCCACTTTCTATTTCACATAGCTGTTTTAATTTGCTCAGCTCATAGCCCACGATAATACTTCCGCCTGCTGTTTTGCCCGGTACACCGCCCACAATGGCTATGTTATCATACATCGTTTTTTCTATGGACAGACTGGTTCTGGGACAAATCACCATTCGCTTTGTTTTTGCGGTAAGCATATCCAGATACGAAAAATCTTCCGGCAGTACCGACATACTCTCCTTTGCCGGGAAATAAATATAATTATATGCTCTGATCGGAGAATACAATACAATCCATTCCACAGTCTCGTCTCGGGCTGCCATATTGGAAAGTAGTTTTTTCATCTCAAAGGAATCCGTAGAATTCAATTGTTTAGTGCTTTCTTCAAAGTACTCCACGAAAAGTCCGGAGCTTCCATCCACCTCAAAAATCGGCAAATAAATCTCCCAGAAATCCTCAGTTATATTTTTGTATTCCTCTGCGACTCTCAGTAATTGTTTGTCTAATTCTGACAAAATCTCTGCCTTTTTCTGCTGATATGCATAATAACAGGCAACCATACCGATGATACTTGTCATAATCAAGAAAGTAATCAACAGCCACTTGATCACAGGATTCCCCTGTACTACCTTCCACTTCCGTTTCATCATTCAATACCCATTCGATATTTCGTAGGGGAAACCCCTTTATTTTCTCTGAAGCACTTTACAAAATAGCTGGTTGATGTAAAGCCTACTCTTTCCGCAATATCCTTGATCTTATGATTGGGATTACGCAAAAGTATTATAGAACGGTTGATACGGCACTGATTCAGATAATCATTAAAGAAATTTCCGGTTTCTTTTTTGTAGATATGACCTAAATATGCCGGATTCATACCGTTTTGTGCACAAAATTCCTTTACCGAACCACCGATACCTTCCATGGCGCCGTTCAAAGCATAACGAATTGCCAACTGTACAATAGGACTGAATTCATTATAACACTCCGTAAAAATACCCTGTACATGGCTCAAAATACCTAAAACTTCTTCCTCAAAGGCTTCACCGGACAGCCCCTTCTCCAACTTCCGTCCCTCATGATAAACCCGTTCCTGAAGATCGTTTTTTAATGGAAATTCGGTCAGAAGTACTCGCATACAAATGCCCAATAACTGAACCAATACCTTATCCGTCCCCTGCGTCATAGCATTCTGCCATAGCTTATAGCTCAAATGCTTGTAATCCACATTCCGCACCTTTTCATCATTGCAGAAAAATAAGAAGCGAATTTCCTCTACCAGCCAATCAATGTCAAAGCCCTGACTTTCATAGGAATTTTTGAGGATTACGCCGGACTGATTTAAATCCGACAGTTCCACATCATCACAAGCCACCTGATAACTAAGATGAAGAGCTTCCACATCCGTTACCGGGGCACCGAAAGAAACACCCACTAAGTCTGATACATTCTGCTCTACGGCTAATGCCGCGAGCTGATCAGCCAATTCCTCGGTATTTAACTGTCTGCCGCCAACAATCAGAACAAATCTGCCTTTATCATCCCAGAAAGAGTAAACCTCCAATTTCTTAGCCAAAAGCTCTGTACAGCTTGTCCGAAAGCCTTTACCGCTGCCAGTATTCTTCTTGACAATGCAGATCACACAATATTCCGGCAGATAAAGGTTCAGTCCCAGCATAGCGCCCCGCTCACTGAGTTCTTCTTCGGAAATAACACCGGCTGCCCAACGTTGCAATATATTTTCTCTAAGCAGACTCTCCCCGTTCTGCCGTTTACCATACAGGTTATTTAACGCCTTTTGTACGGTCTGTTCCACCTCGTCCTTCGTTATCGGCTTCAGCAAATAATTTTCTACCCCAAGATTGATAGCCTGTCTGGCATATTCAAACTCTCCGTAGGCTGTCAGCAAAATACATCTAACCTCCGGATACAGACATTTCACTTGGCGAATCAGCGTAATACCGTCCATGCTGGGCATGTTGATATCTGTAATCAGCAAATCTACCTGCCTGTTTTCCAATATATCCAGTGCCTGCAGTCCATCCTGTGCTGTCAACAATTTTTCCACACCCAATTCCTGCCACTGGATGGTACTCTTTAATATTTCCAGAACATTTTCCTCGTCATCTACTAAAAGTACACAATACACTGCAAAACACCTCTCTTATTCTTCTACATTCGGGGACCAGCAGACCATCTCACTGCTGGTCCGATTAATCTAATTGTAAGTTTGATTCATGGCCATTGTCAATGAAATTCCACTATATTGCTTTATACAATATATGGAAGCCCCTTTCGCCTTAATGACTCCAGCTGATTTTATAATTTTTCAGCTCCACTTCCAATACATACTCGATGAGACGCAGCTTCCACTCAATATGTTCCTTATCACCCAGATACTCCATACTTGGCTCCCATCCCAGACGGGAATCCAGTTCTACATAAGTAATTGCTTCTGTGGCATTAGCTTTTTCTGCCAGCAGCAGTTTTTCCATATCATCCAGTACCTTGCCCAGTTCTGCATGATCCGTGTAGCAGTCAAATTTACTATTCAAAACATGCCACTCCTTGGCATGAATACCAGTCTGTATGTAGCAGGAAATAAACTTTGCCATATTCTCCAGACGAAGAAGATTATCATTTTTGTCTTCCAGCTGCTCCAAAATTGCGATGCCCTGATTCATAAATACCTTAGCTTCTTTCAAGGAATCGATCTCCTTCCAGATTCGCTCTGCTATCAAGCTTGCCCGACCGTAAGGCTCTGTACAATAAGTCGGTACCACAATGGATGTACCAAACATAGCATGAGGCATTGCCTGCAAATTGATCTTTCTGGACAAGCAGAATGGATAGGATGGTCCTACACGGAATGCTCCGTACTGGTCTTCTCCGGAAGGAATCAAGCGCGGAGACACTTCGCTGAAAGCTCTTAATGCCTGATTTACAGCTTCTGCATGCTTTTTGCCATACTCACCGATCAGTACCTTTTGAAGGATTTCCTCCATCTCCAATTCTTCTCCGTCGCTTTCCGTAAAACACCACTGGGAAAGCTTGGTGATGATGGATGGTGTAAATCCATAATGATGACATTCCATAATACCGCATAGCCCCCATTTGTCGTGGGCTTCCTTCATTCTACGATAACGTTTCATCCATTGATACGGCATCGGTTCATAGGAAACTGTTCCCATATCCCAAGTGAGTCCGGCAGTGTTAGTCATAGAATACAGACGAATACCGGCTTCCTTGGCGGCCTGAGCTTCCTCTGCAAAAACTTTACTGTAGCCCTCCAATACCAGTGAATAATCTGCAGCATACTGCCTGATACCATTCATTTCATAACGTTCACTCTTTTCAAAAGTCACTTGCAAAGAAATATCCTTTGGCAGGGATTTAATCAGCTTTACCCGATCTTCTGTCGGTGTCTGAGAAAAATTATACGTCCAAAACACAATATCTGCCTCTGGATTGTATTTTCGGGACACATTCTTGATCATAGTTATCAGATCCACATAATCCGGGCAAGCATAATAAAAGGACGTCTGCTTAATAGACGGAATACCGTCATCGTTTACCATTTCCTTGGCTACTCTCGGATCTTTACTTGGAAAATTAACGGATTCTCCAACCAGTACCACACCTTTTAATTTAGGGCAGGTTTTAAACAATGTACCATAGGTACTTTCGTAATAATCCTCTGCTCCTTCATCACACGGATGCACGGAACTCTTCATATAACTGTAGGCATATACATCAATGCCATAACGTGCCGCCCGAAAAATCAGCTCATTAAAATCCAAAAATCCAATCGGAGAAAGGTTTACTGCCTTGGTAAATACCAAGATAGCATCTCTTCCCTCATGTGCAATCTTACTCAAATGCTCGTTTGGATATTGATCCAGCCCAAATCCGGAGTGAACCATCTGAGGAGAATAAAGCGGCTTTCTGGACACAGTTCCCTTTTTCAGGAAAGGTGCCAAACGCATATTCATCAAATCCTCCATATAATACAGTGCCTGCGCTACACCGCGAGAATCATTGGCATAAATTTTCACACCGTTGTCCACTACCACACGATAACCACGGTAGCACTGATATTCACCCAGGTCAATGCCCTCAGCCTCTGCTAAAGTCACCTGGATGGCTACTTCTCCTGCTTGCAGATGTCCCTTCTTGAGAATAGCACTGACATTCATGGATACCAGCAAATAATCCACAAAATCTCTTGCTGCGGTTATAATAACCTCGTCAGCGTCCTTAGGAATATACACCGCCACTCCGTCCTTGAGTTCCAACTCATTTTCTTCCGGCTTTAAACTGATATCTCTTCTGTCCGGCTCATGAATAGTGAGTAATCTTTTTCTGAATTCGTAATTTATTTCTTTCTGTAACATAGCTTGTTGTCCTTTCTATTACGCCTCCCGATATATCGGGCTTCCGACACTTACTTTCTCTCTGTCAACACCCTCTCAAAGAAATTGATCGCAGTCTGCTGAGTCGGATCTGCTGCCAGTCCGGGAAATACTTTAGCACCTGCATCGTAATACTTGCATTCCGGATACTTCTTCATCTCTGCCAAAATAAATTCCGCGGAATCATAAAAGCCTTCCACATCCACCGGCTTATTTTCGGTACCGACAAAATCTAAAAAGTTTGTGTAACAAATTTTTTCTACAGTCTTTTCATCCAATCCAAGTCCCGGAATCGGCCAATTGCCGTAGCAAGGCATGATAAATTCTGTCTTGTCATGAGTCAAAAAAGTGTAAACAAGCTCATTGATTTCCTTGTTAAACTCTTTATATGTATTGGTGTCAGTGCCAAACAAAATACGATCACTATACTTTGTAAAGAAATCATGCCAGCCATCCACATCCTTCAGAAAGTGGAAATACATATCGGTTCCCGGTGTCAGGTCAAATTTCACATTTGGATAGGTTTCCATGACCCGTACCGCCTCCTCAATATTGCTGGAGAGAAAGAAGAAATGTGCAAAGACCACATTTAATTTCGGATGCTTATCCAACATTGCTAAACACTCTGCAAAGATTTCCTGAAAAGTCAGATACCCTTTGTTCAGATAACCACCCTTGTAAATGGACAGTCCACTCATATTGCCCACATCCGGCTCTTCCCAACATTCCTTTGGATCATTGGCGTGTATCAGTACCGGCGTGCCCAGCTCTTCCAGAAGAGAAAACATCTTATCATAGGCCGGGTGATTGATACCCCTTTTGTTGATGCTTCTGAGTTCCGGACACATGTCCATCAGCTTAATCCCGTCACAGCCAAGTTCTAACATCCTCATCACTTGCTGTTCATAAGGGACCTCTGCATAGCGGTCTGTCTGATGTAGTCCGCCGAATGCACGAATTTTTATTTTTTGATAATTCATTTTCCAATAAATTGCCGATAAATTCTCCGACACACTGCGAAATGGCAACGCCAAAAGTGCCGCATCCGTAACTCCCAAACTGGCTACATCATCCAGCATTGGGCGGATTTCTTCAAATTTTCCGCCGCGAATATGTATATGACAATCTGCGAAACCCTTCATGTTTTCCTCCAAGTAAACTAATATTTTGTATATCACTTTTGCAACCTATCGCCTAAGACTCATCTATTCCGATAAGCTTCTGTAATATTTCTTAAACTATCTGCATTCCTCCCGTAACTCCTGCAGTCTCTGATACCATGCAATATAGGCATCCGTATCCCAGAACCGATCATTTCTCCACAGAATATCCGGTCGTCCGCTGCGAAGCTCCTTCAGCACAAAATCCGTATACGCCTTCACCGGTACACATTTAAACTCGGTATTACCACATCTGCTTACGGTAGTAATGCCTTCCCTATCCAACTGTTCAACCGCCCAAATATTATATACATGCGGCCATACACCAGGTTTGCCAAAGCTCCATAACTGCTCCATCATATGCTTATACTCCTGATGTCCTTCTATACTCTTTAGGCATTCCTCGATAAAAACATATTCTGCATAGTGACGAAAAGTAATCTTATTTGCAGGCACACCCAACAATACAATTTTAGTATCCGTCTGATACATCTTCTCCCACGGGGAGTCCGCAGAAAAAGGAGTATCACCCATATTACCGAAACGCTTATGAGTATGCCCGTGAGTCTCCGTTAACCACTTTGCATTCTTACCACAGGCTGCCACAGAATGGGTGGCCTGGTCGCTGCGGTAAGAGCCTTCTCGTTTCCGGAAATAATTGGTCAGATAACCTACATCAGAATCCTTGTTTAAATGCCAGGTCTCATAAGCTTTGTCAAACTCTTTTTGTACCAGAGTCGGAAAAACCAATGTCCCCTCCTCTCCCAGCACATCCAGAAAGCCTTGTACCACTGCTTCAGCGCCGCCATCTACATATCCCATACTCTTAAAGGAAGAGTGTACAATTACAGTATCACCAACACTAATTCCCAACGCTTCTACAGCCTTTTTGATATCGCTTTCAGTTACAATTGTTTTATTATCTTTGTTCATTGGCAAGTAGCCTCCTTATACATTTACACACTTCTTCTGCACACTTAACCTTGCCATCCTCCGTCAAATGTACAAAATCATCACAGATATACTGTTCTCTGTGTTTTTGTAGCATGCTGAATAAATCATTTACCATGACACCTTCCGCCTGCATCAGCGCCACTGCACGACTGTTGTATTCCATGATCGTATTGTTGTAATGATTTGGATTACCGTCTCTGACCGGTGTTGTAGTGGCAAAGATTATCTTATTTGTCAGCTCCTTCAATTCTCTGACAAGTCTGGATAAGTCGCGCACATATTCCTCGAGAGGTGTAAACTCTCCGTCCTCTCTTGTAAAAGAGGTATCCCACAGTCCGTTGTTCCAGTGAATGACATCTGGCTTCTCACCAAAGCCCTCCAATATACGCTTCATCTCGCACAACGTATACTTGGCAAAACGACCGTTATCCGGAGAACCCCACACATAGTAACCCTCTCCCAACTGAACTGCCACCTGTTCTTCATAATTCATGCGAATAGAATCACCCAAAAGTAATACATTCGTTTTTTTCTTTTCCATGCTTACATACTCCTTACAGCTTCAACAGGCGAATTGCATTTTCACGTGAAATCTTTTCAAAGGCTTCTTTTGAAATACGTCCTTCATCCTTCCATTGCCATAAAGTATCAACTAACGGTACTTCCATCCCCACTGAACACAAATCAGTACCGAAATATGCCCTATCCTGAAATTCTTCCAAAAATGCCGGTCCGTACTCCGGATCTCTGGTCAGTGCATTATAAGCTGTACCATCTGAAAGATCCAAATGGAGGTTCGGATACTTTCGCAGAAGCTTTGGCATAATACCTTCCTCCTTAATCGGCCCTTCAGGCAAACGCAATACTGAATAATGATCAAAGCCACGCACAGGACCTCTGACACCTAATGTATCTAATTTCCCTATTTCTGACCAAAATACCGGTCCATGCCCCAAAATAATCAAATTCGGGCACTTCTGTAAAGTAGCTTCCAATTGTGGCAGCCCAGGGTCATCATACAAGCCAAAGCAATTATCCTTATAAGCAGCTCCATCATAAGTTACGGAAAGCCCTACTTTTTCTGCGCATCTGAACAAATTTTGTACTTTTGGATCCATTACCTCTAAATTAGGCATAACTTCACCAATCCCTTTACATCCAAGATCCTTATAATACTGAAATACTTGATCAATAGGTGCCGTCGGATCATTTTTAACGGATCTAGGGTCAATATTACAAAAAGGAATAAACCTATCAGGATATGCTGCAGCCATATCTAAAATATCTTCATTTGTCTGCGGTAAATACACCTCCGGATTCACAACAGGCAATAATACTCCTTTTTCAATACCATAATAATCATACGCTTCTAATAATTGCGTGGTAGAGTAAAATTTCGTAATATACGGAGCTCTGGACGGTTTCCAGTATGCATGTGCATGAATATCAATAAATTGTTTTACTCTTGTCATAATACCCTCACTCCTCTTCTGTTCTTTAAAATTGATACATACCTAAATACTCTTTGGTATTCTCAATCATTTCATTAAACAATTTCTTAGAATCTTCTAAATCCAAGTGATTGGACACCTCGTTAATAAAAGCACTAAATGCAGGCTTTAAATCCTTATCTATTACTGCCTTTACAACCAACTGTTGGTTTTCCACTGTTCTGGAGGTCAATCCCAAAATTGGTGCTGGAATTTCACCTGCAAATACAGGTGTTACGGAATCAGCTGTAAAAACAGCATTGGTTTCTACAACTGCCCCTAACGGCAGGTTCGGAATCTGACCACGATTCGGCAGATTTACATTGGTGATTAGGTCTTCCAATCCAAGAAGTGCTTTCATCTGTGCCACACCCTTTTCTCCGGACGGAGTAATTTCAAAACGTTCCTCACCGGATGCCATTCTTTCACTTTGCGCCATCAATTCCTTTGTTCTGTCTTTTCGCCAGCTCACCGGTGTCAGGCTGAATCCCCATTCTGCAACACTCTCAGGATTCTTCATGTACCAGCTGCCCGGACAGAACTCCGCCAAATGTCTATCGCCTGCTGCCGCAATTGCACCATAGCGCAGGAAGAGATCAAATTTCACTCTCTGATTGCCCTTAAAGAAGCGATTCATCCAGTTTTCAGCTTCTTTTTCTTTGCCGTGGCCGGTAGTTTTGTACTTCTCACAAAATTCTTTATATACCGGGAAAATATCAATATTTTTGTACTTTGCTTCGGTCAGCCAGGTAAAATGATTAATACCAATCACATTCACCTTTATATCATCTCTGGTAAGACCTGTAATACCGCGCAATTCTTCCAATGCGGTGATCAACACATCCTGGGTACCAAACACTTCATGACAGCAGCCGACTGCCTTGATCTCCGGGAAGGTTTTATAAAGGATGTCCACACAGGTAGTCATAGGATTGGTATAATTGATTACCCACGCATTCGGGCAATATTTCTTGATTAAAAGTGCATATTCCTCATAAATAGGTAATGTTCTGAGCCCACGGATTATGCCTCCCAGGCCTACCGTATCTCCAACAGCCTGATAGATACCGTATTTTTCCGGTGCGTGTACATCGGACTCCATTTCATCAAAGGTTCCCGGCAGGATTGACAGCACTACAAAATCCGCATCCTGCAAAGCCTCTGCTGCCGTTTCTGTTGCTTTATATGTAAAATTATCATATTCCGGATAATATTTAGGAATCTTATTTCCGATTAATTCGTTGTTCTTGGCTGCATGATAATCTATATCATACAAATAAACGGTTCCGCTGAGAGACTGTTCCAACGCCAGGTCACTCATCAAATTCCATGCCCAACCACGGGAACCACCACCGATATAAGCAATTTTTACATCTTCTGCTCTGTTGTTACAATAACGCATTTTTTTAATTCTCCTTGTTTCATTTGTAACATAGCGGGGCAGCACCTAAAACTGGTACTGCCCCGACTTTTGCAAGGCATATTTCAGCCAAGTAGCTATTATTTACCAATCAGGTTATCTTTGATCTTAACTGCATTTTCGATATTCTGAACAGTCCAGTCATAGATATCCTTAGCACCTAATCCTTCAGCATCCTTAATCATCTGATCCCAGATACCCTGAAGTTCTGTATCACTTTCTGCATAAATCATCTTCCAGGAAGCATTTAAGATAGTATCAGTCAATGCATTGATTGTGAGCTTCTGTTCCTCAGATGGCTGTGTAATAAACTTATCTGCTTCCACTAATCTTCCGCTTGTAACCAAAGCATCCTTGTCCTTTAACAGATTAAACCATGTATCATAGCCATACTGTTCTCTCCACTCTACCTGTCTCTGTGCATTCTGAGTGATTACCAAAGCCTCACTCCATTGCCATGGGAAGGTAGATCTCGGATTACCTTCTGCATCGGTATAGCTGGTCGGAGAACCCTGAGTAACAATTGGCAGAGTATTAAACAGGACGCGCTGTTCTCCGGTAGAGAATGTAAATTCTTCACTTGCGCCACCCTCTAAGTATTCTACGAATTTATCGGTCAGGTAAGCTTCATTGGTGCCTTCCTTCACTTCCCAGATTTCTCCCTCAGGACCTGCTAACCATTCCAGATAAGCATCCGCATCTGCAAACATGTTTAAAAGCCTTAATGCTGCATCTACATTCTTGCTTTCTGCATTTACTACTAAATATGCGCCATTACCGCCAAACTGATTAGTACCTCTGTTATATACCATTTCACCCGGGAAGTAGATTGGCTTAAAGTAATCATTGGATCCGGAAACCTCTGCTGTAACCATAAAGTAAGAACCTACATCAGCGCCGTCCCAGGTTTTTGTCAACAAAGTTCCTCTGTCAATATTGATAGAGTTCGGATCTAATAATCCCTCTTTATAAAGCTTGTTATACCATATAATAGCATCCTTCAAAATACCGTCTTCTTCTAACAAATATTCCAATTCTCCGGTAGCCATATTTGCTGCAACCATCTTTGTAAAATAAGTATTGGTATATCCATATAATGTAGAATATCCATGAAGGAAATCATATCTGTCTGTACGGTAAAGAGTTGCTACTGCATATGTTTCATTTCCAAGCTTATCCTTAGGGAATTTTTCCTTCATCTGCTTAAAGATATCGATCAAATCGTCCGGACTTTCAATTTCAGGGAAACCAATTTCTTTATAATAGTCCCAATAAAGCATTAGCTGATTTCTGTCCGTGGTACCGGTATTTGGAAGGGTACCTACATAAATAGGAATACCATACAAATCACCTGTGCCTGCACTTAAAAACTCTCTGGAGTAATTCAAGGCGCCATCAATGCTATCTACCTTTGTAAGGTTCGGAATCTGGTCCAGATAATCTTCCAGATTTAAGACCATCTCACCTTCAATTAAAGTTTTTAACTGATCTGCTGTTACATACATTACATCCGGCAAATCACCACTGGCAAGTATCGCATTGGTCTTATCTTCAGAGAAAGCCCATACCTCTACTTCCAAACCATATTTTGCAAAAAGTTCCTTCATGTAGCCATCTCTGATACCACTCTGCAAAGATGCACTCTGCGGATAAAGTGTTACTTTTTCAATTTCAATCGGTTCTTCTTCACTCACCTCAGTAGCCGGTGTACTCTCGGATTCTTTTACTGCCGGGGTACTTTCACTTGGCTTGTTTTCGTTCTGAGTCGGCTCTGTCTTACCACATCCTGCTGCAAGGACCATAGATGCTGCAAGAATCATTGCTAATATTTTCTTATACATTTTCATCATCTTTCTCCATGCTTTTTATTCGGTTAAAGAAATCCTTGTCGCATGGCTCCTTTTTATTATTTTTCTTTAACCGTTTTTGAATAACTTCTTTTCCCTCCTCTCGTGTTTTTATCATGAAATGCAACTGTTAATCATTTTTCAGTTACATCACTCACCCTTTTACAGCTCCTATCATGATACCTTTCACATAGTATTTCTGAATAAACGGATACACGCACATGATCGGGATAACTACAATTGCCGTCAATGTCATACGTGCTCCGGTAGGAGTAATTTTTGCGGTAGGGTCTTCAAATTCCATCTGGCCCATGGCTGCTTGCACCTGCTGCAGCATTTCATGCAATAAGAACTGCAACGGATACAGCTTTGTATTGGTCACATAAATCTTGGTGGTCATAAAGTCGTTCCAGTGACCTACCGCGCTAAACAATGAAATCGTAGCCAAAATTGGCTTCTGCAGTGGTAACACAATCCTGATAAATCTGGTAAAAAATCCTGCGCCATCCAAATATGCACTTTCTTCCAAGGAAGGTGGCATCGCTTCAATAGAGGTTTTCACCAATACCATATTATACACTGCCAGACATCCCGGAATAATGTAAATCCAGAAAGTATTATTGAGTCCCAGCATTCTATTGGTCAGATACTGGGGAATCAACCCTGCCGAGAAATACATGGTAATTACGCAGTAACGGTACCAAAACTTTCTGCCCCACATCTGGGTCTTTGTAAAGAAATATGCCATATAAGAAGTTACAGATACTGTAATAGCCACTGCACTGATCACACGGGCTACAGAGATAAATGTAGCATTTAACAAATTATTGATTTTAAATACATCCTTATAGTTTTCTAACTGAAAACCAATCGGATAAAAAGTAATCTTGCCGTATTCTACTAACAGATTGTCACTGATGGTACAGATGAACAAATAGTAGAATGGATAGGCACATAAAATGGTAATGATGATAAATACTATGTAACTGATTACATTGATTGCCTTCTCACCCGGACTGATTTTAAAGTGATGCTGTTTTATTTTCGGTGTGTTTGTCTTCTTCATGTGCTGCCTCCCTTAAAATACACTGGTTCCGCGAACCTTCTTGGATATGAAGTTGGCAAATGCAAACAGTATAAATGCCACAAAGGACTTCATAATACCTACAGCCACACTGTAAGAAATCTGTCCGCCACCAATCCCCAGATTATAAACGTATAAGTCTAATACTTCGATATAATCTTTATTCAACGCATTACCGAAGGTCAAGAACTGATCGTATCCGGTATTTAAAAAGTTACCGATACTCATAATAAGCAAAGTAAAGTAGGTCGGAATTAAGTGCGGAATGGTGATATACCAGATTCGTCTCAGCTTACCGGCGCCGTCTACCATGGCGGCCTCATAAAGCTCCTGATCAATACCTGCAATTGCAGCAAAGTAAATGATAGCACTCCATCCAAGTCCCTTCCATTGCTGCCACAACACCTGCGTAATCCATACATGCTTGTCAGATGCCAGGAAATTTACCGGTGCATCCAAAAGCCCCCACTGAATTCCCAAGTTATTTACCAAACCGTTCGGTGAAAACAATGTGGTTGCAAGAGAATAAACTACTACCCAGCCAATAAAATGAGGTAATGTTGTCAGAGTCTGAACCACCTTTTTGAACTTCACATTTTTAATTTCATTTAGGAAGATTGCAAAAAACATCGGTAGTGGTGTAAATATATACCCCAACATGTGTATACCAAAAGTATTTTTTAGTACACGGAATAAATTGTTTCGCATTACCTTATTACCGAACAATGTAGCAAAATTTTTCCATCCAACAAATTCACACTCAAAAACGCTCTTGCCTGGTTTATACTGGAAAAAGGCAAACAGCCACCCCCAGATAGAGAAATAGTTAAACAGAAAAACTATGATAAGCCCCGGCAAAACATACAGGAATAATTTGATAGAAATTTTTTTGTCTAATTTACTCATTTCATTTTTCTTCTTCATTCTGTAGCTCCTTTGTGTCTTTTTCTTACTTATATTTTATCAATCCAGATGTCCAAAGGTAAATATAAAATATCTTTGATAATATAACATCTCTTATTTTTGTTTCATCTCACGCTTAAGTAATCATTCTTATCATACAAAAAATAACAGCTGCCCGAGATTTTTATTTTTCCCGGGCAGCTTAATTTATTTTAGTTATTCGGATGCTTATTCACCCAACAAATTCATCACTTCTACACCAGCACCAAGCACAATACCCATGCCGTGGTCATCATTAATAATCGTGCCAAGCCGCATATAGTACTTCTCCTCTTTATTACAGCCTGAGCCCATGCAGACACCGTATACATTTCCTTCGTCATCCACACACTTATCTGTAAGTGCAGTCCAGGCATCAATCACATCCTGCTTACAGTCCGCTTCTATCCAGCCTTTCCTGATGCCCCGGGCCAATGCAGTAATAAACATTGCACTGCCGGAGGTCTCCACGTAGCTTTCCGGATTATTGATCACCTGGTGCCAGATGCCCTCTTCCTTATCACGCCATTCCAGCACACCGACAGCAAACCGTCTGAAGATTTCCAGCACCTTTTCTCTGTTCGGATAGTCTTCCGGCATTACCAAAAGTGCTTCGGATATCGCCAGCAGTACCCAGCCGTTTCCTCTACCCCAAGGGATCTTATTCTGCACGCTCTCCTGCGGGAAATAAATATGAGAATATATCTTCTGATCTTCCATAAACATTCTGTCATAAAATCCTGTAATCTGACGAATCATTTCTTCAAAATATATGTCTTCACCTGTAATTGCTGCCAATCTCGACAGGAAAGACAAACACATATACATATCGTCCGTCCACATAGTGGTCACTCTATGATAAGTTCCATCCTCATAACGTGGAATATTGTGCATCACACGATCTGCCAAAAGTGTCAGCATATATTTGGCACTGATATCTCCGCTCATCAAATAATATTCCGCAACATTCATACCGATGGTACCGATACTGTCCAAATTATCCAGCTTGTATGCCTTTGCCATATAAGAGGTCCAGCCAAAAATGTCCCGGTCATATTTTCCGTAACTTCTGTGATTGCAAATCAGCTTCATACCCCCGCAGAAATAATCATAAAACTCCTCAATATGTAGCTTATCCGCCGCCATGCGCATACCGTTTAAACCTACCATCATGGCATAGAACCACTGTCCGTAGAAGCTGGTATGCAAATACTGTTTCAGATAAGTCTTTTCTCTATAGCACTTCCAGTAAACTTCATTAGAGCAAATAGAAGGATAGGGTTCATGGAAAAACAAATTTCGCTCCGGTCCGTAAGGATTGTCAATGCCTTCAGTTTCCCGGCCGAAGGGTCCGATCCACATCCAGTGTAAATCCGGGCAGTCATCTGCTTCTAAAAACGGTATCAGGCACTTTTCAGCTTCCTTGACTTTAAAGCCCCAGGAGTCCTTTCCCCTTGCTGATTTGATTAGAAGCGGGGTATTTTCTGCAAATACAATATCAAACTGACCTACCTCTGCCTGATAAATAACTTCTTTTCCGCTGAAAATTTTTAAAGGTGACTGATGCTCCAACAAGAAATGTCCCTGCACGCAGGTGTATACATATGCCACGCTGCCATTACCGCAAAGCTTTTCAAAATCAAAATGTTTTTCTTCTGTCTGAACCGGTTTTACCGGAAAAATCCAATCAATGGCTTCCAGAGTAATTTCCGGCATCCGCTCCTCTTTCCGGTACAGTCTGGAGTAAGAAATACCTTCTTGTCCCTTAAATCCATCTGCCAATGTACACTGTCTGGTATGGTACACATAATCGTCTGCACCGCACCGAAGACCTGGTACCAACGGACGCACATATGCCTGAAACTTTCCTTCTTCAGCAACAACTTTTATAAATACTCTGTTAGGACCTTTCTTGAAGGTTACCACAGCATCTAAAGTATCCAATACAGCCGGCTTCAGTTCCTGCTTTTCTCCGTTAAAATATACCTCTGCCTTCCGGCATCCGGCTACGTTATAAATCATTTCCCGCTCAAAGACACCATCCATATCACAGGTAATAAATACGTAATCCCCTGCCTGAAAATCCGGAAATACTTTAGTAAAATCCATGCCCGGTTTATGAATCATATCTACACCTTCATATACTGTGAAAGGTATATATCTTACAGTATTTGGTTGTCTTTCGGAAAGCATTTTATCATAAATTGCTCTAATAATTTCTCCATTTGTTTTGCATCGCTGTCTAATTGATTTTTCGCAATATTTCATACTGAGCCATCCTCCAGTTTTCATACATTTTCTTTGCTAACTTCCGAAATACTTTCATCTTTCGGAACGATTTCAGTATAACTTCTTAAATATTACGGTGCAATGGCCAAAAAGATACTTTTGCCTGAATTATTCATGATAATTCGTTCAGCACCGCCCGAAATCGCATAGTTACTGTATTTTAACTGAATATTGCTTTTCACTTTACTATTTCTTATAGTCACACGTGCTCCTGCATCTTTGGACGAGGCGCCACACAGAAATATCTTTTCATGCTCCGTACCATAATCAAGTATAATATACCTATCATGGAAAATGCCTCCCGAACAAAACAATTTAACTTGTATGCCGGGATACTCTTTGCGAAAATCATTAAAAATACTCTTTCTTAATCCCAGATCTGCTTTAAATGGCTCTCCATTTAGCACTAAATATCCTCGTTAAATATGCGGTTCACCAAAATTATTCATAATTTCTGATAACTCAGAGCGTGTAACCACATTACTCAAATGATCCATAACCTCTGCCATCTGGTCTTCCACCTCATTTAGGTCGGATCGCAGTTCTAAAGTCTTACGTATATTGTCTGATATCTGCATGGACAATTGTAAATATTCTCTCTCCCCAATAAGGTTTTGATTTTCGATAATGTAGTCTTTCATTTTTCTAAATGTCCGTATCAAGGCTTTGCTCTGAGCAACCGCTAAATCACCTTTCAAAACAGTCATTAGCATGTAAACTCCCTGCTCTGTAAAAACTTTTGGTAGTTTTCTCCGACCTCCCCAACTTGATATCGATTTTTTCGACATCAAGTTTTCAAGCTCTACTTTTGTAAGTTGAAACATAAAGTCTTCATCGAATTTTTCACTATTGTTTTTTACTTGTTCATTGAATCTACTAGTTGTATACCCATATATCTCGGCCAATTCAAAATCCAGCATTACCTTTTGCCCACGAATCATATATATCTTATTTTGAATATTTTCTTCGTTAATTATAATAATATCTTTCTTTTCCTGTGCTTCAAGAGCTTCATCCTTTGTATCCTTTACTGTAACATTTTCCTCAATTGTCTGCATCTTCTAAATCGGCCTCCTTTGCCAACTTCTCCATTTGGATATAATACTCTAACAAACGCATTATACGGTAATACGCAATATATAATTTAAGATATCACTTTTTAACTAATCTCGTTTTCGTGTAAATTAGGCCATGCGTTAATCTTGTTTTCGTGATATATACACTACCCAACGTATATTCTTCAAAAAAGCCCATGCACTTATATCGCTACAAGCACATGGACTTTTCTATTCACTATTCACTTTAAAAATTTACTTTCTCCACTCTTCAATATGTGCCTTTACAAAGTCATCATCATTTAAGTGCGGATACATTCTGTAAACGCGGTCGATTTCTTCCTTCTGGCCAGGGGATAAGGTTTCTGCCGGATTTAAGCAGTAAATATTTTCCATAAGGCCCTGTCTGTGGAGCACTTCGTGTACACCTGCGATACAGCCTGCAAAACCGTTAGCAGTGTCAAAGAAAGCACTGTTGGAGTCTGTAACCTCAGCTGCCAAAGTCAACAGTTCTTCCGGTACACAGTCGTGCTTCTTTGCTTCCTTGGTCTTTTCAAAGATTTCAACAGCCTTCTTAGTCCAGGTAGACCAGTGACCTAACAGACCGCCTTCGAAAGATTTTACAACGGTCTTGCCGTCTTTTTCAAATTTAAACTTGGTCAGTAAGTCAATTACGATATTGTCATCATTACCGGTATAAAGGGTAATCTCGTCGCATCTGTCGCTCATTGCTACTGCTCTTACTACGTCCAGAGTAGTGTAACGGTTAAAGGATGCACATTTGATTGCGATTACATTCTCTGTTGCACAAACCTGCTCCCAGTAATTATAGGTAAATACACGTCCGCCTACTGCTGTCTGCAGATAAAAACCGATCACCGGCATAATTGCTGCTACTGCCTTGGTACGCTCTACCATATAGCTTTCCGGCATGTGATTTAACCCGCCCGGACTTAAAAGCACTGCATCAAAGCCTAAGCTCTTTGCCAGTTCTGCTTCCTTCACTGCCTGCTCGATAGGTCCGCACACACCTGCAACCTTGGCAATTACAGTATTATTTTCCTTCTCGAACTTATCAATTTCGTCAGAAACCAGTCTCAAAACCGGCTCGTACAGATTGTGCTCCGGCTGTCTGATTTCAAACTGGGTGGTATGTACTGCGGTAGCAATGGCACCAACACCTGCGTTCAAAAAGTATCTCATCAATACTCTCTGACCTTTTTCGTTGAACTTTCTGTTATTGTCCAGGGAAAGAGGAGTAGCCGGAATAACGGTACCCTCTTTGATCTTATTTAAAGCAATTTCATGTCTGTTCATTATATTATCGCTCCTATATATTCTTAGAATTTGCCGTTACGTGTTTCAAAATGAGTCGGCTTATTTAAGTTTCTGCCACCATCCATGATCCACTCAGCCTGCCAACGAGTCAGTTCTTTTGCAGTTACACTCGGATAGCCGAAAAGTTCGCATGCCTTTGCAGCATTTACTACCTGTGCATCGTCTACACCATCATTGATAAATTCCGGAGTCTTACCCAGGTGCTTACCCAGTTCGATAGCCAGCTTCTTTACGGAATGCATTTCCGGACCTGTTACATTCATGATGCAGGCTGGGTTGGAAGCATGCAGTAATCCGCGGATTGCAATTTCATTGGCACTGCCCTGCCAGATAAAGTTTACACAAGGAACTGCCAGACTGACTGGTTCATCCTTTAATAATTTCTCTGCAATGTCATAAAGTACACCGTATCTTAAGTCGATAGCATAATTCAAACGGTACAAAAATACCTTGGTACCAAAGGTATGTGCAGCATATTCAAAAGAACGTTCTCTTGCAAGACAGCTCATGGCGTACTCGCCAACAGGACCTGTCGGGTCTTCTTCGGTACAACCGCCGTCACGAATCGGAGTCGGAGGGTATACATTACCGGTGGAAAATACTACGATATTAGATTTTTTGAATTTATCTGCTACGAAAGCCGGAAGTACGGAGTTCATGGACCAGGTCTGCCACTCATTTCCGTCAGTACCAAATTTCTTACCTGCCATGTAGATCACATTCTCTACTTCCGGCAAGGAATACAATTTGTCCGTATCCAATAAATCCATAGGGATCACTTCAATATCATTGTCTAACATTAACTGTGTTGCGATTTTGTCACTTCCTCTGGAAACAGCGATCACACGCTTTTCAATACCGGCCTTTTTGATAGCGTTTTTGGCCAATACACAAAGGGTAGGGCCCATTTTGCCGCCGGCACCAAGTACCATAATGTCACCCTGAATTTTCTTCATGTCCTCTACAAGGGCATCACTTGGTGTGG
>SVFL01000125.1 GCA_015056885.1 Lachnospiraceae bacterium | reverse complement strand
GATCTATAATCGAAACCCCATTACTGGTAATAACCGGCGTCGTAATGCGTAATCCTTCTGTCACAACAGTGGAAGACACAATGGAGCGAGCTGTAGCATAAGTCAACAATAAACCTTTCTCCATCAGCCGGTTTAAGATTGCAATGCTTTCCTTCGAAACTCGCTGATCATGATTTAAGATTGTTCCGTCTAAGTCAGTTACATAAAGAGTTCTGCCCAATACCTTTTCCTCCACTTCAAAACCGAAATTCCTTAAGCCATTTCCGGCGCTTCTTATAATCAGGCAATACCTTCTCTACCTCTGCCCAAAACAGTCTGGAATGATTCATCTGCAAGCGGTGGCACAGCTCATGTACCACCACATAATCAATGATTTCCGGCGGAAGCTTCATCAGCAGACAATTAAAATTTAAATTGCCCTTCTGACTGCAGCTGCCCCAACGAGTCTTTTGGCAACGGATGGCAATACGTCCATAAGAAACAGGAATCAGGGCTGCATAGTATGCAACCCTGCCCGGTATATATTTCTTTGCCAGCTTTTTTAGTTCAGCAATTTCTGTTTCTGTAAATTTCTTCATGCTATTTTTATCTTCCCAGCTTCTCATTCAAAAACTTAATATACGCATTCCAGTCTTCTCTGGACAGATAATGCTTGCCGGCACGCAAATGATAACCCACACTGCCTTCAAACAGCTTATCTCCCACCTCAGGCATACGGTCCGGCGTCACAAGGCCTTGTTCACCCAGCATTTCCCATGCCTGGGACGCCCACAGAGAAGTCAAAAATTCTGATTTTGGATCCGCACCTTTGTCTTCTATGGCAGAGCCTACACACAGATATCTTGGCGCGATCAGTGCCAGTAACCAGGATTGATCATATGGTTTGCAATCCTCTTTTTCATCGACAAATCCCTTAAAATTCTCGCAATACCAATCCCAGCTTCCTACGCGAAGGAAATCTCTGACACGTTCCCCCTCTCCATGCTTGGAGGTAGCTGCTCCGGCATAACCGGAGTTATTGGAAATGGCACACCAGAAGCGTTCGTCCTGTGCAGCTGTCCACAGCGCAGTCTTGCCCAGACGGGAATGTCCTATTACAGCAGTATGGGCTGCATCCACATCTTCTCTGGTAAATAAGTAGTCCAAAACCCGACTGGCACCATACGCCCACATACCGATTTTGCCCCACTCCTCCGGTTCTCTCTGAAGGGTAACTCCAAAAAATGCAGCCAGACCGTCAGAATAATCTCCGTAATGCGCATCATTTACAACATCTTCATAACACATCAACGCAATTGCATAACCGGCGTCTGTAATCTCTTCCGCAGGCACATATTTATTTGGAATTTCTCTTTGAAATGCAATATGTAAAAATACCGGCGGTTTTTCTACATTCTTTGGTACGATCAGCTGGAACGGGAAGTCAAATATCCCTTTTTCCATCGCACATACAATCCTGATCTTCTGCACACACACCTTTCCGGCAAAAGCATTTGGATCTTCTTCAATCACCACACCCCAAACCCTGTTCGGTGCTGCCGGTGTATGTCCGTATGAATATTTCTCCAAAGCCGCTCTCATTTCCTCCCGGCGCATTTTCCAGTTATCCTTCGTAGCCTGACTCCCGTCATTCATTTGTAAGATCGGAAGTAAATCTCTTTCCTGCAAAATTTCTTTTAACATATCCCAAATTCCCTTCTGCACTTTTTCTTCCTGCGAACAATGATTTGCTTAAGTTTGTAACTCTGGTGATATGTTACCACAATATTTTTCATTTAGCAAGCATACTTACACCATGCACCTTCACCTGTAGTTTTCCTGTCATTTCTGCTCTTCCCAGAATCGCATCCACTACCGCCTCCACGCTGGTTCTATTCATCTCGGAATTCACTTGCACGAAGGTCTCTTCCTGCGGATAGTAATCATCAATAAAGAACGGACTGCCGAAGTTCAGTATAATTTTCTTGCTCATCGGCATTAAATGTACACTCCAAACAGAGTTAAAACCATCCTTAAAGATACCTGCAGCAAAAGGCGTGTCAAGTAATACCAGGACTGCATCATATTCACCGATTTCTTCTTGCATAGAACTTTCCACAAAGCAAGAATAGTTCCACTTAAAGTCCACTTCAAACCCCTGCTCTCTTAAAAGCTGGGTAAAATACTCTGCATGCTCCAATTTTTTATTGGTTATATTATTAGTTACCTGTGGCGTAATAAGATCTACCAGAATACGCTTTTTCTCAGTCGTAATCGGCAAGTTGCCTTGTTTATTTCTCACCAGCGTAATGCCTTTGCTGATAGTTTCCTTCATAACGTCATCTACGAATGTTGCATCTACCTCAGAGAATTCTCTTTCCTTCTCGTCAATACCCAGACGATCCAAAAATCTCTGAATTCTCTCGATAGCATCATCCAGTCGTTCCATCGGAATACGGCCGCTTTCCAGTTCCTCGATGATGCGCTCTCCTGCCTCAATTGGCGGCCACAGGATGAAGTCTGCACCGCAGGCAAAGGCTGCTACAGACTGCTCAATCTGGTCACCCACAGAGCAGCCGCCCATGGTCATGGCATCGGTCACTACTACACCATCAAAGCCTAATTTTTCTTTCAATAACCCAATCGTCAGGTCTTTGGAATAGGTTGCAATAGAAAGCCCTCCGAAGTCTGACTTGTCACTGTAGGAATTCAAAGAAATATGTGAAGTCATCGTGCACATAGCACCCGCTTCAAACATCTTTTGATATGTATACCCATAGGTTTTCATCCATTCCTCAAAAGGCAGCACATTCTTTCCCGGAGCCAGATGCATATTGACATGGTGCGTGCCGATACCCGGGAAATGCTTTACGGTAGCAGCTACGTTCTGATCCTGAAGCCCCTTCACTACCTGACTGTAAATCTTCACCGTCACTTCCGGATCATCAGACATGCTGCAGCTGACTGTATCTGCACAACGATTTAACGGCATATCAATACAAGGTCCTAATAACCAGTCCACATCATTGTAATTCATCTGCATGCCCAGTGCCTTACCATAAAGGTATGCCAGCTCCTCGCTGTCCGCAGCGCCCAAAGCCTCTGTCTGGCAAGCCGGCAGACCCTCGTCACCGATATTGGCTCCGTCCGCACATACTACCAGCGGATACTTTGATGCTTTTCGGCAGGCCTTCACAAAATCTGAACGTACCACAGAGGAACCCTCCTGCATTTCAATCAGATCGCGCACTGCTCCCCTTGAAAAATATAATCCCCCTATCGGATATTTCTCAAAATATTCCTTAAGTGTCCCTGTACCTTTCATATGATTGGTGTTCATAATAAATGTTTTGTATACTTTTTCGCGTAATGTTAAATCTTTTAGTCTCATGTTAGTTCCTCCTATTCCACCAAGCCTCTCACATTCCTGCAAGCTTCTATGTGATACCGTCCAACCATTTCCTGCTCCAACGCTTCATCCACTTCCACCGTAAAGTCCGCAAAAGAGACTTTGTCGATATTACATGCATATACCGCATACAAATGATCCGTCAACACACTCTCCCTGCAGGTAGGACGCAAATCATGATAATTTCTAGTCCATG
>SVFL01000038.1 GCA_015056885.1 Lachnospiraceae bacterium | reverse complement strand
CTAAAGGTACACGTTCCAAAAGTCATGTGTACAGAATGGGGATTGCCATAAAGTGTGGGTATAAAATAAACTTATACGTGTCCACTTTATAGGGTATATTTTACCAAAGGCTCGAGGGTATATGCGTAAAAATTCCTTGAAAATACCCGGATTCTTCCTATATTGAGGGCAGCAAAGCTCATTTTTTCTGCATATGCCCCATGAGCACTCCAAAACATGATTATTCCCGGAAAAAGTACTGATTTTGGGTATTTTGCAGCAAAAAATTTGTATATGCCCCAATTCGCTGAATGATGAAATATTTCTGCGAACCCAGATTGCAAAATTATCATCACCCGGATGGCAATCAAGTTGTGAATGAAACAGCGCGACAATTCTAAACAGATTATTCTTTCTCAGTATTCACCAATCCCTCCAACATATCCAAATAAGAACACACCTCTTCATAAAGCATATCCGGGTGATAGGACGCGTCAAGGAATCGTTCAGTCATGAGGCCTTTAATCGTATAATCTATCATATTGAGAAGTTTTGCACCATCAACATTTGAAGGGAGCCCGGCGAAATCAATGCGACCATAAAGATTCTCATAAAAGGTCTTTAAAATGTTACGCTTCTCCTCGATAGCGAGAAGGGCCTCGCTTTCATCCTCAATCATGGCACGGTTCAAAAACTGCTGCATATAGGGATAGCCCTTCATAGCTCGGATACGGGCTGCCTCCACCTGTTTGACGAATGCAAACAAATTCGTTTCCGTATCCGGTACTGAGTTCAGTTCAAGGGTCATATAGCGTACACTGTAATCATAGACAAAGGTGTACACTCCTATTTTACTACCAAAATAGTGGAACAAAAGCCCCTTACTGATTCCGGCCTCCCTGACAATATCATCTGTGCTGGCATGACGGTAACCCTGCATTGCAAATACCTTCAATGCAGCATTTATCATTCTATCCTGTTTTTCTTTTTTCAGGTCAAAAAATTTACTATTCATCTGACGGTACTCCATTTCAACAGAAATCCTGTTCATATGTATTTTAAAGTTTATCATACTCATACATTGCTTTCAACCGCATAAAATCATGAAAATTTTAAAAATTTACACATATTCTCTTTTCATTTTCGCAAAATAGTATTATTATGGAATTACGAATAAGGTTTGAATCGGAAAGGAGTAACATATGGCAAAGAAATTTGGTAAAGTTTTAATGTTTGCCGCAGCAGCCGCTGCTGTAGGCGGAGCCGCTTACTACTATATGAAGAAGAAAGATGCCGAACTTATGGCAGAGCTGGATGAGGACTACGATGATTTCAGTGAGGATTTTGACGATGAGCCCTTGCGCTCTTATGTCCCTCTCTCCCCTGATGCTCCTGTAGCTCAAGAGGACGAACAGCTCTCTAATGAAGCAGAGACCCCCGTGGAGGAAGAGGATTTTTTTCTAGATGATTCCGAGGAGGATGCTGTGACAGAAGAACTTGTTGCAGAGGACACTTCCACCGAGGAATCTGCTCCGGAAGAAATAGTTGAAGAAGCTCCTGTCGAGGAGTTCATTGAGAAAGCACCCGAAATTGTTGAAACAGTTGTCGAAGATATCATTGAAGAAGTCGAAGAGATTGCTGAGGATACTTTTACCCCCCTCACAGAAAAGGTTGCTGAGGTAGAGGAAGCAATTACCGAAGAAATCGAAGAGGAAGTGGAAGAATTCTTCGATGAAGATGACGAGGATTTCGAAGAATAATCTATAGTCCAACTAACCAAGAAGACAAGACGCCCTATGCGTCCTATAAAAGAAGCGCGGTTATCATAACCACGCTTCTTTTAATTTCTGTATTCCTTCCTGTATCTCCTGTTCCGCCAGGGCTCCAAAGCCCAAAAGCACTGTCGCCCGCCTGTGAGGAATCTCTTCCACACAACTATCTGAAAGCCTATATACTCTCACACCTACTGCCTCCGCTTTGTCCACAAGCTCCCGTTCGGAAACATTTCCCTTTGCAGTGAGCAACAAATGCAGTCCACCATGTTCTCCCGACACATTAAACTTCTTGGCAAATGGTACAAGCTCCTGCAAAAGCAGGTCATGTTTCGTTCGGTATAACTTTCTCATCTTGTTCAGATGTCTCTCAAAATATCCATCTCTTATAAATTCATTTAGCACACCCTGATCGATTCGCGAAACGGTACATGAGTAGAAATAACAATCCCTACGATAAACCTCCAAAAGAGGCTGCGGCAATACCATATAACTGATACGGATAGCCGGAGCAATGGCCTTAGAAAAGGTTCCGATATAAATCACCTTGCCATTCTCATCTAACGACTGAAGAGACGGAATCGGCTTACCACGGTACCGAAATTCACTATCGTAGTCATCTTCAATCAGATATCTGTTTTCGTCCTTGTTTGCCCATCTTAATAATTCCGTTCTACGACCAATAGGCATAACAGTTCCTGTGGGAAACTGGTGTGAAGGCATCACGTAAGCCACTCTCGCTTCCGTCTTATCCAAGGCTGTTACCATCATTCCGCTCTCATCCATAGGTACCGTAATTACGTTATATGCAAAAGACCTGAAAATCCTCCATGTTCTCATGTAAGTGGGATTCTCCATGGCAATTCCCACATGACGGCCAAGAATCTTCTCCAAAAGCATTAACAGATAATCGTTTCCGGCTCCCACTACAATCTGTTCCGGAGCACAATTTACTCCTCGCGAGGAATGCAAGTATCTGCTGATGGTAACGCGCAAATCATAATCCCCCTGGGCATCTCCTCTTGCCCAAAGCTCCTCGTTACCATTATTCAATATGGTTTTATGAATCCGCCTCCATACACTGAAAGGAAATGCTGACATATCAATACCATGGGGGGCAAAATTATAGTCAGGAACGGAAACCGTTTCCTTTGCAAGAGTCATACCTTGCTGAGAATCCTGCGTATCATCTTTTTCCACGACATCCGGTTCCAACTGCAAAAGCTCTTCCATAGGACACACAAAATATCCCTTGCAGGGCTTCGCCTCAATATATCCTTCACTCAATAGCTGCTCGTATGCATAGTCCACGGTACTGCGGGCCACCTGTAAATCTCCCGCCAAAGAACGCGTGGAGGGAAGCCGCTCTCCGGCGAGCAGCTTCCCCTCCCATATCTCATGCCTGATATGTTCATAAATCTGCTCATACAGGCACTTATCACTATTCTGTTGCAGCCTGATTGTCATATTATACATGGCTGTCTCACACCTTTATTTGTTTTTACGAAGTTCTGTCAAAAGTTCTTCCTTCAATTCCCTTGCCTTATCCTTGGTCCGGGCATTCGCACTGGGAGAAGTAATAATCTTAGCTACCAGACGACTTGCTCTCTCATACTCCTTGAAACGCACGCCCAAAGCTGCCATAAGATAATCAATGGTAGTCTCGTCCATGCCACACATAGGAATACTCTCCGTCTGAAGTGCATCTGTAAATCCCTTATAAGCATTCAGAATATCATTCTCTTCCTGAGCACGCACCTCTGTCAATTCTTCTTCCGTAGCATTTTCATCCGTTTCCAAAGCCTCTGCATATCCGCGAAGAAGCCAACCCATCTTGAGACAAATATAAGCCTTCTCACTATTTTTACCGTGTTTTACCACTGCATTGGCAAGAGCCAACTTATAGCGCTCCACTGCCTCCAAATAAGAATAGGTCTCGTCCTTATATTCGTGCAGATGAACCTTTTGACTAATCTGCTCCTTAATAAGTTTTGCCTGCACAGATGTCATATGAGGAAAATAACGTGTAAGCGCAGCATAACCGCAATGAGGACACAATACCACATCATACTTCTGCACATCAATCCCTTCATGCAAGGGACGCAAGTCCTTTTCCATGCCAAGCATTCGAACTCTTCCGGTCTTAACTGTTTTACTGGTAAATTTATTGTCACAAACAGGACATTCCCAAGATTTATCATAAATAAAATCTTTTTCCTGTAACTCAACAACCTTCTCTTCTGTCGCTTTCTTCTTTACTTCCGGTTTTTCAGGTTCTTCGTAAATATCAATATTTTCCAAATTACCTAAACCTAAATCTGCTAATCCACTCAATAATCCCGCCATACATGATCTCCTGTACTTTTAGATGATTTTACATCTGCAAAATATCTACGGATGCAATTTACTTCGGTAACACATAGGAACTCTTCAAGGATACAATGCGGTTAAATACCAATGCATCCTCCTTAGAATCCTTCACATCAACATTAAAGAATCCCTGTCTCACAAACTGAAAGCTGTCATAAGGCTTAGCATCTGCAAAAGCAGGCTCCAGATAACATTCCTCCAAAACAGTACGGGAATTGGGATTCAAATTCAGACTTCCATCCTCATTGTATACACCTTTTTCCTCGTCAATCAAATTCTCAAAGAGACGAACCTGCGCCTTTACTGCAGTCTTGGCAGCCACCCAGTGAATGGTACCCTTAACCTTACGTCCATCAGGGCTGTTACCGCCACGGGACTCCGGATCATAGGTACAATGTACCTCTACCACCTTACCATTCTCATCCTTTACACAACCGGTACATTTCACAAAATATGCATTCATGAGACGCACCTCATTGCCGGGGAACATACGGAAATATTTCTTGGGAGGCTCCTCCATAAAGTCTTCTCTCTCAATATAAAGCTCTTTGCCAAAGGGAACCTGACGGGTACCAAGTTCCTCGTTCTCCGGATTATTCACTGCATCCATCATCTCGATTTGATCCTCGGGATAGTTATCAATTACAAGCTTTACGGGATCCAGCACTGCCATATAACGGGGTGCCTTGGGCTTCAAATCCTCACGGATACAATACTCCAATGCTGCATAATCAGCAACGGAATGAGCCTTGGATACACCACACATTTCCACAAACATTCTGATAGACTCCGGCGTAAAACCTCGACGACGCAATGCAGAAATGGATACCAGTCTGGGATCATCCCATCCATCTACAATACCATCCTCAACCAGCTTCTTAATATATCTCTTGCCGGTTACCACATTTTTCAAATACATCTTGGCCTGCTCAATCTGTCTGGGAGGATTGGGATATTCCAACTCTCTTACCACCCACTCATACAGCGGTCTGTGGTCCTCGAATTCCAAAGTACAAATGGAATGAGTAATTCCCTCAATAGCATCCTCGATGGGATGAGCAAAATCATACATGGGATAAATGCACCAAGCATCTCCTGTATTGTGATGATGCATATGTGCCACACGATAAATAACCGGGTCACGCATATTAATATTGGGAGAAGTCACATCAATACGGGCACGAAGTACCTTCTCTCCGTCTGCATATTTACCATCCTTCATTTCCTGAAACAGCTGCAAATTCTCTTCAATGGAACGGGTACTATAAGGGTCCTCTTTGCCTGGCTCAGTAAAACTGCCTCTATACTCCTTAATCTGCTCCGCTGTCAAATCAGACACATAAGCCTTACCCTTTTTAATCAGCTTTACAGCACCTTCATACATCTGGTCAAAATAATCGGAGGCAAAAAACAGTCTGTCCTCCCAGTCTGCACCCAACCACTGTACATCTGCCTTAATGGACTCTACAAACTCAACATCTTCCTTGGTAGGGTTGGTATCGTCAAATCGCATATTAAACTTGCCGCCATACTGCTGCGCCAAAGTGTAATTTACAAGAATTGCCTTGGCATGTCCGATGTGCAGATAACCATTGGGCTCAGGAGGAAAACGAGTATGCACATGATCGTAAACACCCTCTGCAAGATCCTTATCAATTTCCTGCTCAATAAAGTTTCTGCTCTCCTTCTCAACTTTTTCTGCTTCTATATTCTCGTCCAACTTTACTTCCTTGTTGTCGCTCATTGTCATTAATCCTTTCCTGATAACTCCTAGTGGTGGAACAGTCTGATACCGGTGAACGCCATTACCATATCATACTTGTTACAGCAATCGATAACAGCATCATCTCTCACGGAACCACCGGGCTGCGCGATGTATTTTACACCACTCTTGTGTGCTCTCTCGATATTATCGGAGAAGGGGAAGAATGCATCGGAACCTACGGTTACATCCTGCATCTGGTCGAGCCATGCTCTCTTCTCCTCTCTGGTAAATTCAGCGGGTTTTACCTTAAAGGTCTTCTCCCACACGCCGTCTGCCAGTACATCCATGCACTCGTCGCCCATGTAAACGTCGATTGCATTATCTCTGTCTGCTCTACCAAGACCATCTACAAACTGAAGGCCCATAACCTGAGGGGACTGACGAAGGAACCAGTTGTCAGCCTTCTGTCCTGCAAGTCTGGTACAATGAATACGGGACTGCTGACCTGCACCGATACCGATAGCCTGTCCGCCCTTTACATAACATACAGAGTTGGACTGAGTATACTTCAGAGTAATCAGAGCAATCTTCATATCAATCAAAGCAGACTCAGGAATCTCCTTATTCTCAGTTACGATATTGGAAAGCAAATCACCATTGATATCCAGCTCATTTCTGCCCTGCTCAAAAGTGATACCATAAACATGCTTGCGCTCGATGGGAGCAGGAACATAAGAAGGGTCAATCTGAATTACATTGTAGCCACCCTTTTTCTTCTCCTTCAAAATAGCAAGCGCCTCATCGGTATAACCGGGTGCAATCACACCATCGGAAACCTCTCTCTTAATCAGCTTTGCAGTATCTGCATCACAGACATCGGAAAGCGCAATGAAATCACCGAAGGAAGACATTCTGTCTGCACCTCTTGCTCTTGCATAAGCACATGCCAAAGGAGACAGCTCTCCCAAGTCATCCACCCAGTAAATCTTAGCCAGAGTATCGTCCAAAGGAAGACCTACTGCTGCACCTGCAGGGGATACATGCTTAAAGGAAGTTGCTGCGGGAAGACCGGTTGCCTCCTTAAGCTCCTTAACCAGCTGCCAACCGTTGAAAGCATCCAGAAAATTGATATATCCGGGCTTGCCATTCAATACAGTTACAGGAAGCTCGCTTCCATCCTCCATAAAGATACGGGAAGGCTTCTGATTGGGGTTACAACCATATTTCAATTCAATTTCGTTCATGATAAGTATTCTCCTTTATATGTAAAAAAATTTAATTAATTGTTCTTGTTGATAATCTTGGTGCGGTACTCACCGGTAGCAATATCGATATAGCGTACGAACAATGACACCTTGTTGTCCTCATTCAGGCTGTTCCACAACATATCGGTAAACGCATCCATGTCATCGGGGATCTCTACTTCCTTGGGCTCACCGTAGAAGCTGGGCAAAGGATCGCCATCATGCATGTAAGTATGAATAAATCTTCCCTCGCCAGCCTTGGGATTGTCATAGGTGAAAGTATAACGGTTACAACAATCGGGATCGCCGTTATTGCTCTTTAAGATGGACATTGCATAAGCAAATTTTCCGTCCTCCACATGCATTACACCGGAGATACGAGGAGTGTAGTTGGGAGCATCATGCTCATATTTGCGGATTCTCAAAGACTGCTCAAAGGACTTTCCTTCTGCCATTCCGTCATAAATGGTGTCGGTCTGGTCACCATTGGTAACGATAGTGTCCTTGCCAAGCACACGCACAGGTGCATAAATAATCAGGCTGGGGTCCTCTAACTTGGAAGGGTCATACGCCTCAGTACGGATGCCCTCACCCTCTGTTACAAATACACGGTTACGGCTGTTAGAGCTTCTGCCCATGATAAAATAAGCAGTCACAGCCTTCTTGCCATCAGCAGAACGACCAATCACAATTCCTCTTCCGGGATAAGCATTACCTTTCAATTCCTGTTCCATAGATACCATAATTTTAGTTCCTCCTAAATTGTTTTCATATATTTTGCCTCAAACTCTCGTCTGGGTAATGGTTGATCAAAATAATATCCCTGCACGTACTTGACCTTCATCTCCTGTAACGTCATATACTGTGCCGGTCCTTCTACTCCCTCTGCACAAATACTTACGCCAATATCCTGCGCAAGCTCTGCCAACATCTTCACAAAGGAGCGGGAATAACTGTCCTCTGTCAAATCACGTACAAAATTCTGGTCCAGCTTAATCACATCAAAAGGAATCTCACGAATGTGATTAAGCGACGAATATCCGGTTCCGAAATCATCCAGTGCCACACCTACGCCCAAGGCTCTGATGCGGCCCAAAATATCCTTCATACGGTTTATATCGTTAACCGCAAGGCTCTCCGTCACCTCCAGCATCAGATTGCCGGGTCGAATTCCCGTCTCTCGCAGTGCTGCCTCAATCTGCTCCACAATATCATTTTGCAGAAGCTGCTCCACGGAAAGATTGACATTTACTTTGAAATCCGGGTACGCCTCCTCATTCCAGAGCTTACAATAACGGCATGCTTCCATCAGAACATAATTGCCAATGGGATTAATCATGCCCAGATATTCCGCCAAAGGAATAAACTCTGCCGGTGCCATAAATCCAAGTCTGGCGCTATTCCAGCGAAGCAATGCCTCCGCCCCCACACAAACGGGCTCTCCCCGCTGAATATCAACAATAGGCTGGAAATACACCTCGAACTCTCTGCAGCCATCCGCTGCAGCCTCACGCATAGTTGATTCCATATCCAGATGTTTGCCGGCTCCTCCACTCAGACCCTCACTGTACTGTGCCAAATTGTTCTTACCATTTTTCTTGGCCTCATACATGGCAACATCCGATTTGCGGATAAGTTCCTCTACGGTCTCTCCGGAATCAGGGAAAGTTACGATTCCCATACTGGCCGTGCAGTAATAATCTGCATCCTTCAGATACCAGGGTCTGCTGAAGATATCCTGAACATCCTCCATAATCCGGTCAACTTCACGATAAGCCTCCGGTGAGATAATCACCACAAACTCATCGCCACCCATACGGTAACAGCTGCCTTCAAGACCCTCTACCCTCTGCAACGCATTGGAGATAGACTGCAACAGTACATCTCCATACTGATGACCTAAATTATCATTGATATGTTTGAAATCATCCAGATCCAAATACAAAATTGCACCGGTAGCTCCGGTTCTCTTGGCGGCAAGCACCTGCTCCGCCAAATCCTTTTCACAGCACATACGGTTGTATAATCCTGTAAGGAAATCCGTGTATGCCTGCTGCTCCACCTTGCGCTGCGAAAGTTTTCTGTCCGTAATATCGTAGAAAGAATATAGCATAACCGGCTTGCCATCTACCCATGCTATCTCTTTAAAAATCATCTCATACCAACGGGCTCTGTCCTCATGGAACACCTCCGCAGTCCCGTTTTCTTTACTCTTTTGGCGTCCTTGTTCTACCAATCCGTCAAAGCTGCCATTCTGCAATTCCACAGCAAAGGTATTCTTTAATTTACGATTGGCAAAAAGCATGTTGCCGGTGCGCTTGTCCGTCACATAAATCGCACAGCCCACATTGTCAAGCACAGCCTCCAACGCCGCATAGGACCCGGCAATGGAATTCTTCTGAATCCGTCTGGTCAGAATACTCTGCAACACCTTTACCGCATCTGCAGTAAATTTGACCTCCGTAGCTTCCCAATTGTGACTTTTCTCACGATAATTTACCGACAGCACCATACTGCTGCCATTTTCCTGCCTGAGCACCGGAAAAATCATAACTGCCGACAAACCATAATGATTTGCCTCCCATCTATGCTCTCCGGGAATACCGTTTGTAGAGTACACCTGAGGCTTGTCCGTGCGAAGCATGGTACAAATCTCCAGCCCCTCCTTTCGCTCGAAAGGAAGCACAACACCGATATTACACCAGTTCGCCAAAACATCCATAGTGGCATCATCTGCATTCAACTGATACAACTCAACCGACTCAGCCTGAAGTTGTCTGCCTAATATGCTCAGCCAGTTGTTGGTAATCACCTCTATGGGCGCATCACTGTCTAACAATTGCACAATACCTGTGGTTGCCTCGATACGTTGCAAGGTCTTACCCATCTCCTGCTGTTCATTCAGACTCTTGCTGCGCTCTTTTTGAGCATCCATCCTGGAAACCTTATTGGTATACAGCGCAAGACACACATCTCTTACCAAATCTGCCGCCTGAGCAAAAGCCAGTTCCTCTCTTCCGCTACAGTCAAACATCATCCAATATAACAGAGGCTTACCCTCCGGACAAATAGCAACTGCAGCAAGTCTGCCGCCGGGAAAACGTTCAATGGCTGTATCCTCAAGAGAGCCTTCCTCAACGCGCTCCAATGCACGCTGGGCGTAAGGTGAAATCTGCAATGAACGCAACTCATCACGGGACAGAGATTCAAACACTCCAGCTCCCGTTCCGGACATTTCCGTCACAGCTTCTCCCTTGGCATCCATGCAATATGCGTACAAGCCTGCAACCTTACAAAACTCATCCTGCAACAGTTGCAACTCTTTCCGATTTATCAATTCCTGATTCGATACATTCTGCACAATCGGCCTCCAAACACTGTATTCTCTGCCTTAGGGCATGATACAGGCATTATTATTTACATATTACCACATTTTAGAGGGAATGTACAACCATCAATCTGCCAAAAAGTTTATCCTAATTTAAGAAATTCATAATTTCTCTTTCATTGACTTTCTAATCAAAAGTGATTATAGTGATTTTAGTATTATTCGGAAAGGTGGATTTGACATGCCTGTTATGGATGAATTCCGTGAAGAACGAGAAGCAATTAAAAACGGAACAAAAGAACAGAAAATTCAATATTTCAAAGATTATTACAGAACACCGCTCATTATTGCAATTGTAGCGATTATCTTTATAGGCTCCTTAATCTTTACCATCGCTACCAATAAAGACTCTGCTTTTTTTGCAGTAGCTCTTAATGGTGCCTCACAGCCGAACAATCAGTGGTTTTTGGAGGACTATGCAAAGTATGCAGGTATCCCAACCAAAGAATATGAACTGACAATGGACACTTCTGCTGCATTTAACGGCAACTACTCGGATTATGACACCATGTATACCGTCCAGAAAATCAGCACCTACACCGGTGCCGGACAAGTTGACACCATCTTAGGCACGGACGAAGCCTTTGCCTATTATGCCAACAGTGTTCTTTTTTGGGATTTAAGAGAATTTCTTACAGAAGAGCAGCTTGCTAAATATGAGCCTTATTTTTACTATGTGGATGAAGCAAAGTTTAATGATATTCAGTGGGTTACCGACAGTGGCGAAAGCCTGCATCCTACCTTTGCAGACCCGAGAGACCCTTCCGCCATGGAACAGCCCGTGCCGGTGGGACTCTATATACAAGACAGTCAGAAATTAAATGATGCGTATGCCTTTGCAGACGCAGAAGATGGGATTATGCTCGGCGTTTTGCTGAACACATCCCATCCGGAAAACGTACAGAAATTTATCGATTATTTGATGGCTGAGTAAACATTACCTAATTACTATTTTGTAATTTTTGCTCCAGCAACTTTCTAACGCTCGTCGGGTCAGCCTTGCCACCGGTAGCCTTCATGGCCTGCCCCACAAGGAACCCGACGGCCCTCTTCCTGCCATTATAATAATCTTCAACTGATTTGGGGTTGTCTTCAAGAACCTGCTCTATGGTTCTTAAGAGAGCCCCTTCATCATTTATCATGCCAAGTCCTTTCTCTTCCACATAAGCCACCGGATCTGTATCCGATTCAAACATCACCTCAAACACTTCCTTAGCCACAGTAGAATTAATCACCTGCCTCTGGGTCATGTCAATAAGAGCCGCCAGATTCTTGGGCGCAAATCCAATATCCTCTGCATCCAGATTCCGCTCCTTTAAAATGCGCAAGGTCTCTGTCATCAGCCAGTTAGAAACCTTTTTTGCAGGCGCACCAAGCTCTACGGTAGCCTCAAAAATATCTGCCAGATGCTTCGAATCCGTAATCAGCTCGATATCATAGTCCGGAATATCGTACGTCTGCTTATAACGGGCTATCTTCGCCTCACGAAACTCCGGCAATGAATTTCTCACCCGCTCCACCCAGTCCGCATCAATATGCACCGGCATCAAATCCGGCTCCGGGAAATACCTGTAATCTCTTGCATCCTCCTTGGAACGCATGGCAAAGGACATCTCCTTATCCTCATCCCATCGACGCGTCTCCTGAACTACCTCTTCTCCATTCTCCAGCAACCGAATCTGCCTTTCTCTCTCTGAAGCGATTGCATTGGTAATGGAATGAAAAGAATTCAAATTCTTCATCTCCGTACGGATGCCAAACTCCTTTGCTCCCACTTCCCGCACGGACAAATTGACATCCGCCCTCATGGAGCCCTCCTGAAGCTTACAATCAGATGCACCGATATACTGAATCAGCATTCGCAGCTTCTCAAGGTAAGCAATCACTTCCTCCGCACTGCGCATATCCGGTTCCGATACGATCTCGATTAAAGGAACACCGGCACGATTGTAATCCACCAGGGAGTTCCCTTCCTCATCATGAATCAGTTTACCTGCATCCTCTTCCATGTGAATCTCATGGATGCGAATCTGTTTGGTCTGCAATCCAACGTCCGTATCATCCTCTTTTGCCTTACCGCCAACCTGAATCTCCACATATCCATCCCGGCAGATGGGCCGGTATAATTGGGAAATCTGATAATTCTGCGGATTATCCGGATAAAAATAATTTTTTCTATCAAAGGCACAGTAGGACATAATCTGACAATTGGTTGCAAGCCCCACTGCCATGGCATATTCCACCACCTGTCTGTTCATAACCGGCAATGTCCCCGGCATACCCATGCACACAGGACAAGTATGTGTATTGGGAGCTCCTCCGAATTCCGTTGAACAACCGCAGAAAATCTTGGTCTTAGTGGCAAGCTCCACATGAACTTCCAAACCGATGACTGTTTCGTATTGTTTAGACATGTCGCAACCTCTCCTGTTCATAAGTGTATGCTGCCTGAATCAGTTTCTTTTCCTGAAAAGCTCCCGCCATAAGCTGCATGCCGATGGGAAGCCCCTTGGAATCCTTGCCACAGGGAATACTCATAGCCGGAAACCCTGTCAGATTAGCAGTTACTGTATAAACATCTGCCGGATACAGTCGCAGAGGATGTCCCATACTTTCTCCCAGCTTCATTGCCGCCTTTGGTGACACCGGAGTCAAGATAATATCATACTTTTTAAAAGATTCTTCAAATGTATTTTTAATCAGTCTTCTTACCTTTAACGCCTGCAGATAATAATCCTCGTAATATCCGGCACTAAGCACAAAGGTTCCCAACATGATACGACGCTTTACCTCTGCACCAAAACCTGCCGAACGGGTCTTTTTATACATGCTGTGCATATCCTGCGCTCCCTCACTGCGCCAACCGTATTTTACTCCGTCAAAACGCTCCAGATTAGAACTTGCTTCGGCCGAAGCAATGGTATAATATGCCGGCACTCCATACTCCGTAAGAGGCAATTTAAATTTCTCCACAACCGCCCCCATCCCTGCATACATCTCTGCCGCTTTAAGAATCGCAGCCTTTACTTCCTCATCCGCAGCATCATCCAGATAATTGGATGGAACACCGATGCGCATCCCCTTCACATCCTCCACCAATGCATCCATGAAATTGGTGTCTTCCCTTTGTACCGATGTGGAATCCTTAGAATCATAGGCACAAATCACTTCCATTACTGCCGCACAATCCCGAACATCCTTAGATAACGGTCCTATTTGATCCAGGGACGAACCATGTGCCACCAAACCATATCTGGAAACACTGCCGTAGGTAGGTTTCAGCCCCACCACTCCACAATGAGAAGCCGGCTGTCGAATAGAGCCTCCTGTATCACTTCCAAGGGAAAAAGGACATGCCCCCACAGCCACAGCCGCAGCAGAACCTCCCGAAGAGCCGCCGGGCACATAATCCGGATTTACCGGATTTTTTGCCGCACCAAAATAGGAGGTCTCCGAAGTGCTTCCCATGGCAAACTCATCCATGTTCGTCTTGCCAATCAGCACTGCGCCGGCCTCCTCAAGCCTTTCTACAGCTTCCGCACTGTAAAAAGGCACATAATTTTCAAGCATTTTAGAGCCACAGGTGGTCCGAATACCACGGGTACAGAGGTTATCCTTCACTGCAAAGGGAACACCGGCAAGGGGACCTGCAAGCTCCCCCGCATTGATTTTCTCCTGCACCTGCTCGGCTCTTTTTAGGGCAGCTTCCTTCTCCAAAGTGATATAGCAATTCAACTCCCTAGTCTCTGCTATGCGGTCAAAAACAGCCTCCACCGCCTCTGCAACCGTCAGCTCCCCTCGCTTTATCCGCTCCGACAATTCCACTGCCGTATATTCCCAAATCTGCATACTAATAATCATGCCTTTCCACAGCCTGCGAACCTTGGGCCGCAGGCACAAAGTTCTGTGATTTATGCCTCGTCTATAGTACGAGGCACAACATACATATTTTTCTTGCGGACAGGAGCACCTGCAAGCAGCTGCTCTGAAATATCTTCCCCTGTCACCACATCATCCCGGAAAACATTCTGCGTCGGATTCATATGAGTCAAAGGCTCCACATTTTCCGTATTCAGTTCTCTCAGCTTGTCCACATAGGCAAGCATACCCGCCATATCATCCCTGGCCTGTCTCTTCTCCTGAGGCGTAAGCTCTAACTGTGCCAGCACACCTACATGCTCAATGGTGTACTCCTCAATGATAGTCCTTTTGTCGGCAACTACATCCGTCATATTAACACTCCACTTCCCCTTCAAACACAGTGACAGCAGGGCCGGTCATAAACACAAGATTCTGTTCTCTGTCCCACTCGATCTCAATTTGACCACCCAAAACATTTACGGTAACCTTTTCATCCGTCAATCCGTTCAACACACATGCAACCGCAGTGGCACAACATCCGGTTCCACAGGCAAGAGTCTCACCGGTTCCGCGCTCCCACACACGCATAAACACATTCTGTCTGTCCACAATCTCCACAAACTCCGTATTGGTACGGCGAGGAAAACGTTCATGATTCTCAAAATAAGGTCCCACAGCCTCAATCTGCAAATCCTTCACACCATCCATAAATACCACTGCATGAGGATTGCCCATGGACACGCATGTCATGCGATATTCCTTATCCTGTACCACAATAGGCTCGTCCACAGCCTTGTCTCCCTCTGCTACAACAGGCACCAAGGAAGGCTCCAGAATAGGACTTCCCATATTCACTCTCACCTTCACAACCTGCCCTCTCTCAGTAGCAGTTTTACCCTCAACAGTCAAATCCAGATACTTCACCTGACCACCGCTGACAATGGTGATATGCTCCTCATCCGTAAGACCTTTATCATATACAAATTTCGCAACACAGCGGATACCGTTTCCGCACATTTCAGAACGGGTACCGTCCGCATTATACATCTCCATCTCAAAATCCGCTTCCTCGGCAGGATTAATAAAAATCACACCGTCTCCACCGATGCCAAAATGTCTGTCACTTAATTTTCTCACAATATCAGGCTTGTCTTCTGTAGCTATCTTTTCCACAAAACCATTCACATAAACATAATCATTTCCACAACCCTGCATCTTTGTAAATTTCATAATCGTTCCCCTTTTTCTAAAGTCCCAATTCTTTTATTTGGGTCTATGAGAATATGCCCTGTCGATTGAGCCTATATATCCACTACCACGGAACGTTTCCACTCCGTGAAAAACGCAACGGTACATAGGGCTGTAAAGTACACAGCCCAAATACCGGCGTTTTTCAAGGTCTCGTGGTAGTGTATATATAAGCTAATCGACTGCACATGCCTGTAGACCCAAATAAAAAAATTGGGATTTGTAAAATATATTTGAAGAATAACAAGTCCGCATTGTCATTGTCAAGATTTTACAAATATTTCTCAAAATTTATTTCCGAAATTTCTGACTCCTTAATATTTTCCCTTGCATATTCCTCCCTGGACGCTCATATTCTTTACAAAGGCAATATCCCCAACAGGAGCAGGGAGTATAAATATGAGTGCAAAAACCAAAATCGTAGTACTTCACATGAAGGAATTAATTTATACAGGTATTTTCGCGGCACTGGGCATTTTGTTCATTGTGCTGTTAGTCATCATGTTTCTGCCCGACAAGGAACAGACCGGGGACACGGATACCACTACACCTCCAACTGTCTCTGATGGTAATGTAACCGGCGACGCTACCAGTGTCTCCTCCGAATCACTTTACATACCGGGCATTTATACCACCGAACTGGTGCTGGGCGGCAATACCATTGATGTAGAAGTCATTGTAAGCCAGGAAGCCATCAGCTCCATCCGCCTGGTAGACTTAAGCGAATCCATCACCACCATGTATCCCCTTTTGGAGCCCACATTAGAATCCATCTGCGAGCAGGTTTACGAAACACAATCTCTGGAAAATATCGAGTATGGTGCCGAGAGCAAGTACACCTCTCTCGTACTCTTAGAGGCTATCCGGACTGCTTTGGATAAAGCATCCGCAGATGCAAATGCTGACATTTCTTCTGCAGAATAATTTGTCGATTGATTAACAAAATTTCCCTCTTGACGAATAACTCATACAGGAGTATAGTCAGACACAACAAAATATTTCAGCCAAAACCATAGACCGGGAGTAGTACCTTTTCGGAACATTTTCAGAGAGTTGCAGATGGTGTGATTGCAGCAATGGGAAGTAAAGCGAATGGACCCGCGAGGGCAAGCCGAAACATTATTTGGAGTAGGTGCGACGTGACTGCACGTTACAGCAGAACATGTATGATGGTACATGTATGAGAGCATTCGCAAGAATGAAGTTAGGTGGCACCGCAGGGTAATTGAAACACTACTCCTGTCCTATCGTGATGATAGGGCAGGAGTTTTTGTTTATATAAAAATCAAGAAAGAGAGGTAACGCATATGGAAAAGACAATTCCCTACAAAATCTATCTGGAAGAAAAGGAGATGCCAAGACAGTGGTACAATGTCCGTGCCGACATGAAGAAGAAACCTGCTCCCCTTTTAAATCCCGGCACCTTACAGCCCATGACTTTAGAAGAGTTATCCGGCGTATTCTGCACAGAACTTGCCAAGCAGGAGTTGGATGATACCACCCCCTATTTTGATATTCCACAAGAGATTTTGGACTTCTACAAGATGTACCGTCCCGCACCATTGGTAAGGGCATACTGCTTAGAGAAAAAACTGGGAACACCGGCTCACATTTACTACAAATTCGAAGGCAACAACACCTCTGGAAGCCACAAACTCAACTCCGCTATCGCCCAGGCCTACTATGCTAAGCAGCAGGGTTTAAAAGGTGTAACCACCGAAACCGGGGCCGGTCAGTGGGGAACCGCACTCTCCATGGCTTGCTCCTATCTGGATATGGATTGTCAGGTATACATGGTGAAATGCTCCTACGAACAAAAACCCTTCCGTCGGGAGGTAATGCGCACTTACGGGGCTCAGGTAACACCCTCTCCCTCCATGAATACCCAGATCGGGCGCAAAATCAACGCCGAGTTCCCCGACACCACAGGCAGTTTGGGTTGCGCCATCTCCGAAGCAGTGGAAGCTGCCACCACTCAGGAAGGCTACCGTTATGTACTGGGCTCCGTACTGTCACAGGTGTTACTTCATCAGTCCATTATCGGCTTAGAAACCAAAGCTGCTTTGGACAAATACGGAATCAAACCCGATATGATTATTGGCTGTGCCGGAGGCGGTTCCAACCTGGGCGGTCTGATTTCTCCTTTCGTAGGTGAAATGCTGCGCGGCGAAGCAGATTATCAAATCATTGCCGTAGAGCCTGCTTCCTGTCCCAGTCTGACCAGAGGCGTTTATGCCTATGATTTCTGTGACACAGGAATGGTCTGCCCCCTTGCCAAAATGTATACCCTTGGCAGCGGTTTTATTCCCTCTGCCAACCATGCAGGCGGTCTCCGCTACCATGGCATGAGTTCCGTTGTATCCGAGCTCTATGACCAAGGACTCTTAGAAGCCAGAAGCGTGGAACAAACCGAAGTATTCAAAGCAGCTCAAACCTTTGCACGAGTGGAAGGCATCCTGCCCGCTCCCGAAAGCTCCCATGCCATCAAGGTCGCTATCGATGAAGCGCTCAAATGCAAAGAGACCGGCGAAGCGAAAACCATTGTCTTCGGCCTCACCGGCACCGGCTATTTCGATATGGTCGCTTATGGCAAATTCAATGATGGAGAAATGACAGATTACATTCCCACAGATGAGGATTTGGCTGCTTCCATCGCCAAACTTCCCAAGACGGAAGGGTAAATTCCGGTATTTATTTATTTCACAAAAAGGACAGTTCTCCAACTATACCCTTTATAGTTAGAGGAACTGTCCTCTTTTTGGCAATATAAATTATCATTTTCTTATTTCTTCAATAGAACACTAATTTGTTGACGTTGGCTGCGCAATGAAAACAGCCCTGTAACAAAGATTAATCCCAAATAAACCACACCAATACATCCCAAATCAATCCGTACAAAATCAACTAAGGAAAGCATAATCTCCGCCTGCAAAACATTCTGCAACAAATAATTTACCAGCAACAATCCCAAAAATGCAAAAGGCATGGTGAAGAAAACAGCACACAACAGCAAAAGTAACTGCTCCATATGAAGCAATCCCAGCAAATCACGACTCTTTAATCCCACCGCTCTCATCATGGCATAATAGGATGTATTTTCTTGAATACGATTCACCAACACGCCACACAGACTCAGAAACATTGCAACAATCACAAATATCATAATCAGCAAAACAATATAATACACCAACTGCTTTATACGATTCACATACACAAGAATCTGAGCACTATACTCATCAAAAAATGTTTTCTGATTTCCATCTATTGTTTCTAATGACTGATTTATGTCTTCTGCATTTTCCCAACCTATTACCGGAATACAAACCGACATTTCTTTAATCATAAGAGAATCCGTTTCTCCTTGCTCTCCACAATAAATCACAGGAGAACAATACTTCATTCCTGCAAGTTCGGAAACCCTGCTGTCATATACTCCTACCAATCGTGCCTCATCCAAAAACAGGTTGTCATCAATATATAAAGAAATCCTTTCACCGATCAAAGTATCATACTCGCCTACACCAAACTGTTCTAAAAAGACATCACTTACCACCACATCTCCACTCTTCTGAGCATCCGTTCCCGTCAAGACCAAATTTTCCCCTTCATAATAATAGGCAAAATAGTCCTTATCACTCTCCATAAAGTAAGAGCCTTCATTCCCCAAATAAAGCACATCCAATACATCCGACTTTACACAGCGTAATACATCCTTATTATCACCATATGATATAGTTGCACGGTCTGACATAAGATACCATTCTGACTCGTTACCTGTAAGCTTAGGCAAATCCATTGCTGCATACAAAATCGGTTGCCCGACTCCATCCAGTTCTTGAATCTGTTCCAGCAATTTGCGGTCATCCGCTCTTATTCCCCCATCCAACTCCAATTCCAGATAAATATTATTCTCTTTGGCATTATCCACAACCAGCTTCTCATAATACCTTTCTATCCCCAACAACAACAATAATGAATACAGCATAATAATCATAATCAACATAATACTGCTAATCATTTTTACACTGTATTTTGCTTTATGGGTTAAATTGTAATACGCAAGCCCTATCTTTTGATTAAACCTCATGTTACTGTAGCTCACTTTCCTACTCACAACGCAATATAGATACAATCTCTCTCTTCTTCAAATTCTTGTGAAAACGGACAATTACAATCACAATACAAATTTGAAGCAACGCCCAATTCATGCCTAACGCCGCCACAGGCACATACCTTTCACTTGGTAACACAAACAACTCTGCTGCCGTATCATTGACGGACTTTAACAAAAACATAGCGCCAATACCAGCTCCCAACACTGCAACATTTATCAGCACTTCTGATAACACAAACAAAATACGGATAATGTCCTTAACCGTCATACCAATAGCAGAACCCACTGCATAAAAAGTCATACGCTGCATCATATACATATCCAACAGATGAAACAAAATACCGGATAGCGCCATTAACAGAATCAAATTAAATGCCGCAAAAATAATGTAAAACATTTGAACGGCTCCAATCATATCCTCACTGTAACTACAAACGATTTGTTTACTATCCGCCCAGGAAACAAAGGAAAACACATCTTCAAAAACAGCATTTCTCACTACAATCTGCAATGCACAATTTTGATAGCGTTCTTTGTATTTTTCATATGCCCCTTGCTCGATATAATAGTCATTCAAATCCTCAGAATCCAAATAAATTCCCTTTATTATCAAGGAATCCATCAATTCTCCCTCACGTCCCCACAAGGACAACTTCTGACCAAGTGCAAGTCCTTGTTCCTCCACCAGTCTCTGACTAATATACACGCCGTGCTCCGGAGACGTAATCAGTTCCCCTTCCGTCAAACTCTCTGCCATCTTTTTCTGCAAACTGTTTTCCATGGAAACAGTCTCGAGCAATACACCGCCAAAATAGAAGCCACCGGCTTCCGGTGTCAGTCCTAACGCATCGGCACCAAATTCATCTACCCAGACATCCAGACATTCCATATCATAGGCATCCGTAATCAGATCCAGCTGTTTTGTATTTCGAATCGTTACCGTCACCCAGTCCAGATTCATCTCCCGCACAGAAGCAGCAATTCGCTCCGGCAAGTAAAATGAGACATCCAGCATAGATGTCCCAATGGAAAGCAAACAGACAAAAATAATCAAATAAAAAGAGAAGGTTGCTTTACTATTTTTCAGTTCGTTTGCCACAATGTAACAACAATTTTTAAGCTTCATCCTGAACAATCTCTCCATCTTTTAATCGAATGATTCTATCTGCCTGTAACGCTTCCTCCTGACTATGTGTCACCAAAACAATAGTCGCACCGGCTTTGTTCAACTCCTTCAATAAAGCCATAATCTTTTCTGTATTTTCCGAATCCAGATTACCACAGGGTTCATCCGCAATAATCAGCTTCGGATGATTCGCAATTGCCCTTGCAATGCATACTCTCTGTTTCTCACCGCCGGACAAATCACAAGTATTAGCCTGTATTTTATGCAGCATATCTACTTGCGCCAAACATTCCTCGATTCTCTGTTTTCTCTGCTTGGCATCCATATTCGCAATCAGCAACGGAATTTCAACATTTTTATACACACTATAGGAAGGCTCCAGATAAAAGGACTGAAATATGTATCCCAACTTTTGATTACGAAACAGTGCTTTTTCATTGGCATTCATAGCCCCAACATCCACTCCGTCTATCTCAATGGAACCGGCGGTTTGTGTATCAATCAGTCCAATCATATTTAAAAGCGTGGATTTACCACTGCCGGACTTACCCACCAATGCAACAAATTCTCCCTTTGCAACGTGCAAAGAAACCTCTTTCACCGCAAAAAAGGAGCCACCTTCCATATACTCTTTTGACACACAGTTACATTTTACCATACAAAATAATCCTCACCCGGTTACTCTATCACCTAACTCTATTTTACAGGTTGAAATCCCATTTCACCTATAATCAAAATCTTCTCGTTCAAGTCAACACAAATATCCACACCCCGTTCTCCCATATTGGGATAATCGACATAGTAAAAATAAAGTTTTTCTTCCTCTATATACTGCACCCTATCAAAAGAATGCTCCTTCCCATTATAAAATGCATTAAAATCAGCAGCTTCCAGATACGGCAAACGATACACATCCACATCGTCCATAGTATAATCTATCCCTGCTGCCTTTAATTCGTCCACCGCAGCAAAGGTGGCTGCAACTTCTTCCATACCACTAAAATCCACATTTTCAAAATAGACAGAATCCTCGCTGAGTATTACTTTTGCATCCGTACCGTCATCATTCATATATATAAACTCGCCATATATAGGCTTGTCATTGTCTATCAGACCGAGCGCAAGCATGGCAAGCATAATACTGCTACCTAAAACAACAATAATTATAACCGAAACCATTATAATCTTTTTTCGTTTATGCATAATTCATTCTCCACCCTTTAATTATATATTTTATAAGCTTCGTAGTGAAAAATCACTATTAAGATTTTATTATCTCACACCATCTACCATTTGTGAAACTGCACTTAAAATGCTTGCATCCGGATACAGACATTCTTCCATTGCTATACATAGCTGCAAATATATATAGACTAACCAAGTACAGCTCCATCTTTATTTATGCTCTAACACAGTGGCATGGGTCTCAGCGCCCCTTTTCTTCTCCTCAGACCCAAACGCACAAGAAATCATCCATTATTTACATAGTTTCTCAGTACATTTGGGTCTGCAGATTGAAAAACGCCATCTGAGACCCAACACTTACAAAATTCTTGGGTCTGGCAGAGCATTCTTACCCTTTGAGACCCTTAACACCCTAAAATCATGTAAATTCTACAGATATTTGGGTCTCAAAGCAAGAAAGCACCTATCCGGACCCGCGCCTTCATTTTAACCCTTTGCGGATATAATACACAATACACAAGACATGATAAATAATGCAGTCAAACACTTAAATCCACTTACTCATTGTGTATCAGCTTTTCCCCTTTTGAATAACCATAAACCTATCACAAACAAACCACCAAACACTACCAAATGACCGATAAGAGCTACAATAAAAGCAAGAATATCTTGAAGCGTCATAGGATAGAAATACGAAATTATACACGTCCCAGCTGTCATCATTACATAAAGAACAACAGCGATTATCATGATAATAATTCCCCCCACTTTTTTTGCCTGTGCATTGGCTTTCTTCTCAGCTTCCGGCGTCCACTCATAAGGTGTGCGCAACACCTTACCTTCACTCTGTCTATTAGCGAAAATACGATCCACAACAGACTTTGCTTCCGCAAGTCCTACCCCTGTTGCTTCTCTATAAAAATTAATTGCCTTTATATTCTCTGTTGGCAGAAAATTCTTTGCCACATATTCTTGGGCTGCAGAAGGACTCATCGCTGTCGGAAGTATAGAAACTTCCTGCATCTGCACCAACTCCTGTGATACAGGAGTTGTAATATCATCATCCAATCTCAGGCATGGGATTCTCTTATTACCGTTCTTAAAATCAGCTACTCTTTTCTTCTGCGTTGCATCATTCTCTTTTGTACGACCACACATAATTTGAGAATTATGCTGAAAACACAATTGCATCATCTGCATAATCTGCGCATTCTTCACTCCGTTGCAAATAATCATTTGGGTTCCATCCCACAGTTCTAATCCCAAACTGTGAACACATCCTGTTTTGGAAGATGAAACTCTTAGATACATATAACTGATTTCATTATAATCGATAATTGCCGTTTTCGGATCTACAATCAACTTATCTGTAAAATAGGTCTTATCTCCAAAAAATCCGCTATAAGTATACAATGTATGACTCTCAATATTGGCAAGAATTTTATCTTCACCATATTCCCGTAGCTTATAGCTCATTTTTTTACTTGCTGCAAAATAACTATGAATCGCCATAATTCCAACAGCTGCAAGGGGCAAGTTTAAAAATATTGTCAACAAAACCATTGCAATAATGCCGTCCCTGCCATCCTCGCGAAAGCCCCAAATTGCTACACATTCAAAAAGTACGGACACAATCAGTAAAAACATTCCTAACCAAATATTTGCTACGCTTGTTTTAAAGTTTATTTTTTCCAATTTTTTCATTTTCTCCTTAATTTTGACCGGAATTCTCACACATATAATTTCGCTTGGCAAAATCGATTGCCTCATAGTAATTGGTCATACAATCATTCAATGCAATAATCTCTTTCCCCACGTGTATATAAAAATTTCTCCGTCGTATAAATCCGGCTCCATTATATGCGCTGTAATTCAAGGTCCTGCATTGAGTAATTTCTGTCTTGCTATAACGCTTTTCTTTTCCAAACGCGTTTTTAAACAACACTTCCTCTTTATCCAACACCACTCTCCGATTCCAAATCTGCATAAATAAAAATGTAATGAGAGCCAGCCCCTCCGATATAATCAACACTCCACATACCGCCGCTTCCAACGGGTCGCTCGCCAATCCGACCAACATACAGACTCCCATTACCACAATAAAAAGCCCTATCTCGAGGAAAAAACAAATTATAAAACTTATTCCGGTACAAATAATCGCATTAGGTCTCTGACTCTGCAATAAACCAATCTCTCGCTTCTTGGCCAAGTAAATAATCAACCAGAGAATCCCCGGAAACAAGATTATTACACTTATCATTACACAAGGCATGAGTTCAGTTCTAACATGTTTATGTTGAAATGCTTTCGTAGTTTCGCATTTTGAAAAATGACGTTTTCCAAAGTTGTCTAAATAAATAATACGTTCAATTATCTCCTGATTTTTAATCGCTGCTTTTGCTGTTTCACGATCATTTTGGGAATAAATCTCATCGCATTTAAGTCTAACGTTTTCCTGTTTTCCATCCCACTGATACTCATATATTATGTAATAGGTACGACCGGTAACATAAGTTACATCTCCTTCTTTTCTGGTATTCAGCTCCTCCTTAAATTTCACGGGATGAAGGGATACCTTGCCAAGCATTTGAGCATCACTCACCTCTTTGTATGCAAAATTACCCATAACAATTGTACAGACAAGCAAAATACTCATAATAAATGCGTATAAAATAATACCTCTTTTCATCATTTACAGACTCTTTCTATACATAGGCGGTCATATCAATTCTTCGCTCTAATGCTTCTGCCAACTCACACAATTCACCAAGCTTTCCGACTTCATATGGAAAAAGTACATAGCTATCACTTTCAATGTCAATGGCAGCAACACAGACGCCTTTATCTGCCCATTTTTCATCCAGCACTTTACACCACTCTGCTACATCACCATCTTCATCAAACCATTCCAAATCAATTGGTAGTTCTCTGGATTTGGTTCCTTTCAGATTTCCAACGAACTGTACAAAATCCTCTAATTCATCCTTCCAGTCACGCTCGCACACATACCCATTCGCTTCCAGAATATCAACCAACGCAATCCATCTGACTTCTTCGACATCCTCTTCCATATCTTCCGGTTCCATGCCTCTCTCCCCAAAGCGTTCTGCGTTTTCTTCGAAATACGCCTCTGTGTCTGTAACACATTTTTCAATTTCTGCTGTGACCACCTTATCATCGGTTGAAATCGCCTTTCCGATCGCCACAAGCCCTTTCTTTTCATCAGAACTATTTCCAAAAAAATCTATAAATCCCATTTTTGCCTCCTTATATTTTATGACACTTCTAATGTTGAACGATGCACCATTTGGGGATGAGCATTCAACTTTACACTTTCCATTATCACTATAACCAATACCGTTTTACTTCTTCTGTCCAATAGGTATGTGGCAGAACCACTTCTGATTTCAGTTCTCCCGGTAGCGCAAGAATCGGCATAACACTTGATACCATTGACATTTTACGACTAGGCAAAAACTTTTTTGTTATTATCATCGTTTTCATACGGACTTCTATCTTTGTTCCATCCTCCATAGTATATGGTATCATAACATCTTTTCTAGCCATTTCATCATTAAATACGCTTAATGCTTCATGAAACTCTTCAGGTGCTTCCTCTATCGGCTTGCTACTATATTCATAAATAGTGTTTGCAACCTCACCAACTGCCAAGGAATTTGCTTCAATTGCCTGATTAGTACAATAAAATACTAATGCCAGATAATCAATCGGAGGGAACGATTTAAACAACATGCTGTTTGCCCTAAAAACATACCCATAATACACTTTCCCCTTCGCAAAGAGTTGTTCATACTCTTCATACAAAGCATGCAATGGATCCGCATCCTGTAGCCAAAAGGGAACCTTAAATTTCTTTGTCTTAAAAGGCTGCGCCTCATACTTTCCTTCCACCATATCATGCAGATACCTTTCCTGATTGGCAATAAATTCTTCCCATGTACAAACAGGCTGAAATTGTTCATGCTCTACATCTATAAAACATATTTTTTGTTCTTTAGGGCTCCACACCAACAGCGTCTATATCTCTTTTATTATAAAATACTTACAAAACAGCACCTACCACAAACTCAAATGGTTCCTTTATTTCTCTAATAGAACCATTTGAAATATCATACATCTTTCCTGTATTGCACACCACGGTTTTGTTGTTATGTATAACTGCACAACCACATTCAGGTATATCAACTTGTGATACTATTTGACCATCCTTTACAGAAGCTAGTATTATCTTTCCAATCGTTAATATTCCCTCTGACACTTTTCCGCTATATGATTCACTCCGAAAGGTACATATCATATCTTCGTCCTCCAGATATGATATGTTTCCTGACAATTCGTTATTTTTCCATATTAGATTACCTTCATAGTCATATAACATTAAGCCTTCTTCACCTGCCGGCAACAACAACACACCATCCTTAATTCCTACTGCATCTATCCATGCAAAGCTTGGACACTCAATACGATGCTCGCCAAATTTAGCAATCTTGTTCCATAAAAATAAAATATCCTCGCCATAATCATTCAAGTACAGTTCTTCGCCCGATTCACGAGTTTCTATCTCTCCATTTTGTATATTAACAAAATAAATACCATCATACTGACACTATACAAGTATTTTTTCATCCATTTTATCAAAACAAACGGAAGTAACCTTTGTGAGACCTTTTTGTGTCCATAAAACCTCACCGGTAGATACCTTTATCAAAGAAACTCCCTGTTTTTGATATGCTGCACAAACAGCCAGTCCACCGTCATTTGTAACATCAAATGAACTATCACCCACATGACTTTGCGCTACGAACCGTCCCTTGATTTCTTTGGTTTCTGTATCATAAACAGTATAATTTGCCTTATCCTTACCAGACAAATAATCTGATGTCATCAAATAATTTCCATTTTTTGACGCACGCATCCAATTGATTATCTGTCGTACCTTTTTTGCTCTGTCAGCCTCTAAAACCGCTCCGGTCTGCTTGTCCAAATAGGTAAACTCCTGTTTATTATTCAATACCTCTATAATATTTTCATCAAAGTTATTAAATCGAACCTTATCAATCTTCTTTATTTGGGGATTGTTCCACAATACTTCGCCACTTTCACAATCATAACAAATAATACCCTTCTTCGCAGCATAGCCAGCTACTGCAGTCTTACCGTCCTTTGATATTGCAAAGCAACACTTTTTACTGGTGTATTCTGCTTTAAACTGATAAACAATTTCAAATTCTTTATTAATCCTGTCACCTGTATTTAATATTACCAAATACTCTTTTTCTTCTGCATCCTCTCGCCAATCAGGCACCCAGAGAAAATATCTACAATCAGCCATACCATCTGTCATAGATTGTGCCAATGCAAATTGGTAATCAAGTTTTAAATTATATTTATCCATTGTTATTTACACCTTACCTTTTTCCTACGTAAGTATCATTCAGTTAATTCCTCTATCTTAGAAATTGTATCTATGCTTATTTCCATGCCACCCTTTAAGCATAACACACTATCCAAAAAGGATATAATTTCCACATCCAGATAATCGTC
>SVFL01000124.1 GCA_015056885.1 Lachnospiraceae bacterium | reverse complement strand
TTTCGCTAAATTTTTTATCTTCAGAAAATCCGCAAACCGTATTTCCCGCTATTACCATATGATTTACAATATGGGTTTTATCATAGGTGGTGAATACCATATCAAAAAGCTCCGGTAATTCATGGTTGGCAGCGTCTATCTTTTCCGCATTCTCCTGACTCAGACTTCGATGCTTTAAGAACATAATGGCACCTACCAGACTTTTGCAAGCCGGAAGCAGGCCAACCACAGCGACTATGGTCAATAAATTCATTTTAGTCTTTGTGGTAACATATCCCGCAACAAATAATGACAAGGGAATGAAGAAAAAGAGCAAGGTACGTATCACTTCATACTTCTTCTGCGAATTAATATAATTTCGGGTACCTTTAACATAATAACTACTAAATATACGTAATAAAATCTTTCTCAATGTTAGCTTCTCCTATTCTAAACATCCTGTTGACTTTCCTTGTAAGCTCTCATCAAAGGCATGACCAATCCGTGCGGTACAAGCTTGGTTAATACCCATACAGCTTGGATGGGAAGACTATATACGCTGGTGCTCTTCTTAGCACAGCTGTCCTTCAGTGCCTTTCTTGCCACACTGGCAGCATCAACCATGGTTGCCTTCTTAATGGCAAGAATCTTTCCTGTCTTCTCGGCAATATCAAAGAAAGGGGTATCAATAGGTCCCGGGCAAACCGCTGTAACATATATTTTCTTTTCCTTTAGTTCTTCCCTTAACGCTTTGCTAAAGCTCTCCACATAGGCTTTTGTAGCGGCATAGATGGCAAATCCGGGCTGCGGAATAAATGCTGCACAGGAAGCAATTTGAATGATTCTGGAGTTCTTAGCCATAAAAGGAACACACACATGGGTTACATGGGTTAGTGCTTCACAATTCAAGCGAATCATCCCCATCTGTTCTTCACATCCCAAATCGGCAAAATCTCCTATCACGCCGTATCCTGCACAATTAACCAGCATACGTATCTTACAATCATTATCACTTAAGCTGTCACGTAGTCTTTCCAATTGTCCGGGATTCGTAATATCCATGGCTAAAATTCTTGTATTATTCCGCATTTTTTGACTTAATTCCACAAGCTTTTCTTTTCTTCTTGCGATCAACCAGATTTCGTCTGTTTTCCTTAATGAGGCATCCAACTGTAATGCAAACTGCTCTCCCAAGCCGGAAGAAGCGCCCACAACTATTACAACGCTTTTAGACATAATTATTTTCCTTTCTTTTTGTGTACATTTCGGATGGTTTTCTTTTTTGTGTTTTTATTTTCACTCACTTTACTGCTTTGCTGCTTGTTATAATTTTTCTTTTGACCGCCATCAGTATAAGAACCTGATTTTTTAGGCCGAATCAGACAATGTTTGTCAAATCCGATCAAATCCTCTCTGCCTGCAGTTGTTAATGCTTCGTAAACCAAATCATAATTCTTTGGATTACGATATTGTATCAGAGCTCTCTGCATTGCCTTTTCATGAGGATTTTTGCAAACATATACCGTTTTCATATCCCTGGGATCCAGTCCGGTATAATACATCACTGTAGATATTGTAGAAGGCGTAGGATAAAAATCTTGTACCTGTTCCGGCATATAACCCAGATCACGGAGATATTCCGCAAGTTCAATGGCCTCCTTTAATGTAGAACCCGGATGGGAACTCATCAAATAAGGTACCAGGAATTGGTTCTTACCCAGCTTCTCATTAAGTCTCTTATATTTCTTTACAAATCTTTCATATACTGCATTTTCCGGTTTACCCATCTTGGAAAGTACCGTATCCGAAATATGCTCCGGTGCCACCTTCAGCTGACCGCTGATATGGTGCTCTACCAGTTCTTTGAAGAACGTATCATCTTCATCTGCCATCAGATAGTCAAATCGAATTCCTGAACGTACAAAAACCTTCTTCACCTTGGGAAGTGATCGAAGCTTGCGCAAAAGTTCCAGATAGTCACTATGCTCCACCTTCATATTAGCACAGGGCTTAGGGAATAAGCATTGCCTGTTCTTACACACACCATGTGTCATTTGCTTCTCACAGGAAGGATGTCTGAAATTTGCGGTAGGACCACCCACATCATGGATATAACCTTTGAAATCCTTATCCTCAATCAGTAGTTTCGCCTCTTCCAGGATGGATTCATGGCTTCTCACCTGAATGGTACGTCCCTGATGAAAGGTCAGTGCACAAAAGCTGCATCCTCCGAAGCATCCCCTGTTACTGATCAAGGAAAACTTTATCTCAGCAATTGCCGGAACACCACCGGCCTTTTCATAAGAAGGATGATAGGTTCGCATATAGGGTAAGGCATATACATCATCCATCTCCTGTGTGGTTAGAGGCGGTTGCGGAGGATTCTGTACCACATATACTTTATTGGGATACTCCTCAATCAATTTTTTCCCACTACAAAAGTCCGTATTCTGGTATTGGATACCAAAGCTTTTAGCATATTCTTTTTTATCTGCTTTCATTGCCTCATAGGAAGGCAATTCAATTGCATCATAAATACCGCTAATATCCTTTGTCTTATAAACCGTACCCGCAACAAATGTAATGTCCTTTACATCGATTCCGCTATTTAAAGCATCTGCCAGCTCTACGATGGACTTTTCACCCATACCGTAGGAAATAATATCCGCCTGGCTGTCTAAAAGTATGGAACGCTTAAAATCATCTGACCAATAATCATAATGAGCCATACGTCGAAGACTGGCTTCGATACCACCGATAATAACCGGTACATCCTTATACGCCTTTCGAATCAGATTGCCATAAACAACAGTTGCCCTGTCAGGCCTTTTGCCCATAACGCCACCCGGAGTATAGGCATCCGACGCTCGACGCTTCTTGGACACGGAATAATGATTTACACAGCTGTCCATATTGCCTGCCGATATCAGAAAGCCCAGTCTTGGTTTTCCAAAAATCTTAATACTGCCATCATCCTTCCAATCCGGCTGCGAAATAATGCAAACTGTATATCCGTGTGCTTCCAAAATACGGCTGATTATAGCCGGTCCAAAGGACGGATGGTCCACATAGGCGTCACCGATGACATAAACAAAATCCGGTTGTTCTATATTTCGTTCCAACATTTCCTGTCTACTGACAGGTAAAAATCCCTTGCTTAAATAAGTCATAATAATCCTCTATATAAAAGTCTGCCAATCTTTTCTTCTCATCAATCTGGTGCATGGAATAAACATCCTCTACTGCACAAACAATCATTCCGGCACTTTTCCCGGAACGTATTCCTTTGGGTATATCCTCAAATACCAGACAATGTTCCGGCTTCACATCTAATTCCTCAGCAGTTGCCAAATACACATCAGGTGCCGGCTTTCCGGGCAATCCGTCACTTCCGGTTTTAATAATATCAAATACCCCTTCTAACTTTCTTGCAGACAATACATTCTCTATCAACTCTCTGGAATTACTGCTGGCTATACCCAGCTTAATCCCTTTATTCCTGCAATAATCCAAAAATTCTTTGGCTCCGGGCTTTAAGAATACTTCCTTTTCATACTTTTCCCAAGCCATCCGGTTCCAATCATCCATCATTTCCTGCTTGGTACGCGGTATCTCATA
>SVFL01000123.1 GCA_015056885.1 Lachnospiraceae bacterium | reverse complement strand
ACTTTTATTGCGAGAATTTTCAAGGTTGCATTGTTGTTTATTTGTCAAGGTTCTTTGCCGTTGCATCTCAGCGACAGCTTACTTAGAATATCACATGCTTTTCGCTTTGTCAACAGCTTTTTTAAATAATTTTTTGTTGCTTGTCGAAGCCTGTTTTTTTATGCTTCGTTTACCTCAGCAACGAATCTGAGTATATCACCCCAATTGTACTTTGTCAACACTTATTTTTTATTTTTTTTGAACATTTTCTACAATTTATTTTTAGCATCTTATTTATGCAGGAAAGCACACTTCCTATTTTGACAAAACATCACAAAAGCTATATAATTCATTCATTATATAAAGAAAACACTGAGGTATTTTATGGAAAGAAAAATTGCCTTTTTTGATATTGACGGAACCCTCACATCAGAAATTGACGGTTCTATACCTGACAGTACCGTCCAAGCCATTCGTAAGGCTCGTCAAAACGGTCATCTCATGTTTATTAACACCGGTCGCTGTTTTCAGAATGTGGAGCCTCGTTTTCGCGATATCGGTTTTGACGGATATGTATGCGGTTGCGGCACTAATATCTACTGCGACGGAAAGGATGTATTATATCATCCGCAAACTCATGAAACCATAATGACCATTTTAGCAGTTGCACGTCAAACAAATGTAGACATTCTGTTTGAGTCAAGAAAAGAAGTATGCTTTGACCTTACCCGCCCTCTAAATCATCCCAAGGCACGCTTTCATTATAATGAATTTATACAACATGGATATGACATGCCTGAGGATTTGGAGAACCCCAACTTCTTTTCGGACAAATTTGTAATATGGTATGAGAAGCCCGAACAATTAGAGTTCTTTCGCCGTACCAGCGATCAATGGTTTGACTGTATCGATCGCGGCGGTACCTTTCGCGAATTTGTTCCCCGTGGTTTCTCCAAGGCCACCGGTATTCAATTTGTCTTAGATTACTACGGCTTGCCTGCCGATAATGCCTATGCTTTTGGCGACAGCAATAACGACTTAGCGATGCTTTCCTATCTTAAGAACAGCATTGCCATGGGAAATGCCAATCCGACCTCACTAACAGAAATGGTATCTTATGTCACAACAAACGCCAGCAGGAACGGAATCGAAAATGCGTTGAAACACTTTAAATTCATATAAGAAAAGAGGAAATCATTATGAAGATGCTATGGAAACTTACCAAGGAAGCTGCCCGCTATAAGGGGCTCTATGTACTGGCCATCCTTTCCACCTTAGGCCTGACCGTGGTAAATTTAACCGCGCCAAAAGTATTGTCTGCAATGACAGGTGTGGTAGAAAAAGGAGTAGATGATAAAGCACTTGATACCATCATCAAATTTGCTTTTACATTATTCTTATTGTATCTGCTTCGTATCCTGTTTCGCTTTTTAAGCAATTACCTGGCACACAAAGCAGCCTGGCATTTGGTGGGTGACTTACGTATCCGTTTGTACAACAAACTACAAAGTTTAGATTTGGGTTTTTTCCACGACAAGCAAACCGGCGATTTGATGAGCCGCGTGGTCAATGATACCCGTGATTTTGAACTATTGTACGCTCATATGATTCCGGATATTATCACCAATCTGGTTACCTTTTTAGGAGTGCTCATCATTTTACTGACCATCAATTGGAAACTGGCATTGATTACCTGCTGTCCCATACCGCTGATTTTATTATCCGGTGTGATTTTTGCAAAAATCGTTCGTCCCTTCTTTCGAGCATCGCAAAAATGTATGGGTGAACTGAACGCCCAGCTTCAGGACAGTTTGTCCGGATTACATGAAATCCAATCCTTTGGACAAGAGGCTTATGAAAGCGAAAAATTGAATACCAAAAACTTTGAACAGGTTTCTGCCATGCTCCGTGCATTACGTGCCAGTGCCATCTTCCATCCCTGTGTGGAGTTTTTATCCTCTGCCGGTACCATTCTGGTAGTTTTCTTCGGTGGCTACCTGGCATATAAGGACCAGCTTTCCGTAGCGGATATTGTAGCATTTGTTTTATACTTATCCTTATTTTACGCTCCTGTTTCAGGACTTGCCAATTTATTGGAAAGCTTACAGCAATCTTTGGCCGGTGCAGAGAGAGTCACCTTAATTCTGGAAACACCCTCTGCCATCCAAAATGCGCCCGATGCATCGGATATGGGCCAAGTAGAAGGTTCCATCACCTTTGAAAGTGTAAGTTTCCACTATAGTAATGAAATACCGGTATTAAAGAATATCTCTTTCGAATGCAAACCGGGTATGATGGTGGCCTTGGTAGGACCTACCGGAGTAGGCAAAACCACTGCCACCCAACTAATTTCCAGATTTTATGATCCGGTAGAAGGACGTATCCTGGTTGACGGCAAGGATATACGGAGCGTCACATTGGAAAGCCTGCGTCACAATATCTCGCCCGTATTGCAGGACACCTTCCTTTTCAACGGAACCATTGCCGAAAACATCGGCTATGCCAAGCCGGATGCTACCAGACAGGAAATCGAAGAGGCGGCCAAAGCAGCCAATATTCACGAAGATATCCTACATATGCCGGAACAATATGAAACCCAGGTGGGGGAAAGAGGACTTCGTCTCTCCGGCGGTCAAAAGCAACGTGTTGCCATAGCCAGAGCTATCCTTCGCCAGTCTCCTATTATTATACTGGATGAAGCCACCGCTTCCGTAGATGTACAAACAGAACGTCAAATTCAAAAAGCCATTAAAAACATTGCCGGCAAGCGTACCATCGTTGCTATTGCCCATCGTTTGTCCACCATTAAAGATGCTGATTTGATTCTGGTAATCCACGAAGGAGAGATTATTGAACGGGGCACTCATGAAGAATTAATTGCCCGTAAAGGCTTTTATTACAATCTGCAGTTAGCACAAGAATAATAAATCACAAAAAAGGCTGTTCCGAATCGCATCGGTCCAGCCTTTTATTATTTCACTTGTATCATTCCTTGTCCGTTCTCACTCTTTACGTACAAATATACTTCTGCAGCTTGGTCCACAGTCGACTTTTCCACCTGTGTCAATACCAGCACTTTTCTGGATTCATCGGGTTCCAGTATCCCCAGATAGGTAGTCAAATCATTGCTCAGCATGGTCACCATACAATTGGCCACCTTACCGTCAATCACTAATTGATATTGAATATTGTCACGAAGCATATCCACGCTTTGTTTTTTTGCACCGTCATTGATTAAGGCCATCTCACATATCATTAATGTCTTGCCCTCTTCTGCTTCAATCACCAGTTCCGCAGACCCGGGATCCGTACATTGCTGCTCCATGCGACAACCCACATACTCCAGCGAAATACTCTCCTCCAATCCCAATACTGCATGGATATCACCCTGAGGTGCTTGTGTTTCCCCGCTCAAATCAATCACCGGAGTATCCTCTGTCTCATCCATCCCTTTAGGAGGTTCTGTGGTTACCGGTGCCGGTCTCTTGGTGGGCTCCGGTTCTTTCTCCAGCATCTCCACATCCACCAATCTGCTGGTATCATTAGCATTATATTTCATCAAAAGCTCTACGGCATACTCACTGATAGCTTCTCTCTCCGCATCCGTCATATCCGGTATCCGGGCACCACACCCGGTCATAATTATCATTAACAGCATCATCAGACAAACAAGCTTATTCATTCTTTTCTTCATGTTTATCTCCTCCTTGCAGCCTTTCGTCAAAGCTTACACTAAATACTCACTGTATTTATCGGCATCTCCTTTATGACAGTTTACTACCAAACGCACACCATTTTCAAGATATTCC
>SVFL01000122.1 GCA_015056885.1 Lachnospiraceae bacterium | reverse complement strand
AAAAATTTAAAATCAAAACTCATAGATATTATTTCTTAGTCTCCTTTTTGGTCACCTTTTTCACTGCAGGTTTTTTTACAGTTTTCATAACCGGTGTATTTTTGCGGATACGCGCCTCGATCACCTTAGTCAACTCCTCTTCCGTATAAGGCACAAACTGCAAAATACTCAAGGATTGAGGTGCCAGCTTCACCGTGACAGACTGTCTTCTGTCATCCCATTCCGTGTCCACTGCAGCTTTGATACGGCTGTTAACAACGCCACTACCGCCGTACTTTACAGCATCTGTGTTCAAAATCTCTTTGTACTTACCCTCGTAAGGAACACCGGTAGTAATATCCTTCTCAACTCCGGAGAAATTAGCTACCACAAGCAGAATTTCTTCCGGTTTGTCTGTTTTTCTGAGATATGTCAGATAACAATCATCTGCAGAGATATTGTTAATCCACTCAAAACCGACAGGGCTATCATCGAACTCATAAAGTGCAGGATTGGTCTGATAAAGCTTATTCAAATCCTTCACAAGCTCTGCCACACCTGCATGCTCAGGATACTGCAATAAATCATAGCGAATACGACGGTTTTCATTCCACTCGTCAAATTCAGCCAAATCCTGCCCCATAAACAAAGCCTTTTTGCCGGGATGAGTCATCATATAGCCATAGCTCAAACGCAGGCCGGCAAATTTGTCAGCACGCTCGCCGGGCATCTTGCCTACCATCGTTGCTTTGCCATGAACTACTTCATCATGAGAAAATGTCAGCATAAATTTCTCACTGTATGCATAAATCATACTGAAGGTCAGCTCACCATGATGATGACTTCTAAAGTAAGGATCATACTTGATATAATCCAGATAATCATTCATAAATCCCATGTTCCACTTCAAATCAAAGCCCAGACCATCCTCATTTAAATCACCTGTCACTCTGGGGAATGCAGTACTCTCTTCAGCGATGGACAACACGCCGGGATTACGCTTCTTCATAACGGAATTTAAGTGCTTGATCATCTCGATAGCCTCGAGATTCTCTTTGCCGCCATACATATTAGCTACCCATTCGCCGTCATTTTTGCCGTAGTCAAGGTACAACATACTTGCCACTGCATCCATACGAATTGCATCTGCATGGAATTTTTCCACCCAGAAAAGTGCATTAGCAATCAAATAGTTGCTAACCTCCGGACGTCCATAGTTATAAATCAAAGTGCCCCAGTGAGGATGAAAGCCCTGTCTGGGATCTCTGTGCTCATAGAGACAGGTTCCGTCAAAATTAGACAAACCATATACATCTCTGGGGAAATGAGCAGGTACCCAGTCTAAAATCACACCGATACCGGCCTTATGCAACTCATTCACGAAATACATGAAATCCTCAGGTGTTCCATAACGTGCCGTGGGTGCATAATACCCAATAACCTGATAGCCCCAGGAGGCATCAAAAGGATGCTCCATTACCGGCATGAGTTCCACATGGGTATAATTCATCTTCTTTACATAATCAATCAAAACAGGGGCAATCTCTCGGTAATTAGCATATTCCTTACCCTCTGCCGGCTCCACAACAGATCCCAAATACACCTCATATACACTCATTGGTGCATTACCGGTCTGGAAATTCTGACGATTTTTGATAAAATCTGCATCTTCCCATTTAAAATCACGCAAATCCGCAACCACAGAAGCAGTTTCCGGACGAAGCTGTGCGGCATTACCATAAGGATCAGCCTTCAAATAAGTGATACCACCCTTTAATTTTAATTCAAATTTGTAGTTATCACCCTTCTTGGCTCCGGGAACAAACAATTCAAAAACGCCGGAATCCCATAGTCTGCGCATCTGATGCACGCGGCCATCCCAGTTATTAAAATCTCCCACTACACTGATACGCATCGCAGAAGGCGCCCACACAGCAAACAAAACACCTTCACAACCATCAATTTCCATGGGATGTGCACCCAACTTCTCGTAAACCGTATAATGAATACCGTTTTTGAACTTCTCGGTATCCTCCTTGGTAAGCTGAGGCGCGAAGCGATAAGGATCACCATACTCGCGCTCTACACCATCCTTATCGGTTACCAAATAGGAATAAACCGGAAGACTTTTAGCGGGAACAAGAGCCGCAAAATAACCATCCTCATCCGCCAGTTCCATCTCCAGATCCTTCTTCCATAAACCTTCTGTTGTCGCTCCGACCCCTGCACCCTTCCACTTTACTTTAACAGCAGAAGCTTCCGGAAAATAAGCCTGCAACAGTGTCTGACTGCCGGACTTGTGAGGTCCTAAAAGCTCATGGGGATTGTCACACTCAGAATAGATAATCTCCTCAATTTGAGGCCAGTTCATCAGTTTATATAATTTTTTATTCATACATAAACCCCTTTATCCTATATTATGAGCCATTTAAATTTGGCTTAATGCTTCCATCATATTCGAAATATCAATTACAGTTCGTGCAAAAACAGTCCGCTTCTAAGCTTAGGCTCAAACCAAGTTGACTTAGGAGGCATCAGTCTCTCGGCATCTGCCACTGCAAAAAGCTCAGCAATAGAAGTAGGATACATAGAAAATGCCACTTTCATCTCTGCCTCTTCACCCTCCTTGGATGCAGTACATCTGCGCTCAAGCTCCTTAAGGCCACGAATACCACCCACAAAATCAATGCGCTTGTCAGTCTTAGGATCGCCGATGCCAAGAATAGGTGCAAGAAGATAATCCTGCAAAATAGATACATCCAATCCTGCCACAGCGTCATCACTACATACTGCAGACTTGGCAGTAAGGCAATACCACTGACCATCCATAAACATGCCAAATTCACCCTTCTTGGCAGGAGAATAACCCTTGCCTGTAAGCTCAGCACTCTCCTTACGAACCTCAAAAGATTCAGAAACTTTCGCTAAAAACTCTTCCTCAGAATTGCCATTTAAATCCTTTACTACACGATTGTAATCAAGAATCTTAAGTTCCTCATCAGGGAACAATACTGCAAGGAAATAGTTAAACTCCTCCTCACCTGTATAACCGGGATTCTCTTCTCTTCTTTTAAGACCAACCTTGGCAGCAGAAGCACAACGATGATGTCCGTCCGCAATATAAACACCGGGAATCTTATCAAAAGCTTCTGCAATAGTTGCAATCTTCTCATCTGCATCTACCACCCATACGCGATGACCAATTCCATCCTCGGACACAAAATCATACAAAGGCGCAGTCTCCTTGACTGTCTTAGTCAATTCTTTCAATACCTCTGTTGCTCGATATGCCAGGAAAATAGGGCCGGTCTGCATATTGCAGATATCTACATGATTAATACGGTCCTGTTCCTTATCCGCACGGGTATTCTCATGTTTTTTAATAATATTGTTACAATAATCATCAATGGAAGCACATGCCACAATACCAGTCTGGCTACGGCCCTCCATAATCTGCTCATAAAGATAATAACAGGGCTTCTCCTCCTGCACAAAACGGCCCTCTGCAATCTGCTCCTCTAACATCTTGCGTGCCTTGGCGTAAACCTCAGGCGCATAGGTATCAACCTCAGGACCAAACTGAGTCTCTGCACGGTCAATTGCCAGGAAGGAATAAGGATTCTGTGCCACAACAGCACATGCCTCCTCTCTGTTGTAAACATCATAGGGAAGTGCTGCAATTTTGTTCTCCAGCCCTTTAGCCGGACGATACGCTTTAAATGGTCTGATAACTGCCATCTTTTTATCCTTTCTGCCACATTTTTGATGCGGCTTTCCGCCGATATGGCAGAATTTTTCATAATAGTATTTATATATTTTACCAAAAAAAACTATACATAACAAGTCACAGGTGCTAAAATATCTTAAGAAAGTGAGGTTAGATTTCATGACAGACGAAAACAGAGCGATTTTAAAGAGA
>SVFL01000121.1 GCA_015056885.1 Lachnospiraceae bacterium | reverse complement strand
GGAAAGGTGATTTTTTTGTATAACAAACACCGCGCACCCGCATAGCGGGTGGTTGTCCGTTTCGTGCGTACTTCGTTTCTCTTTTGAGAAACTCGTTGCAACGCACTCAACAGGCTAAAGCCCATAAAACAAAACAGAAAAGTCTCGGGGGAACCGAGACTTTTCCGTTTCTTATGAGGGGGGAGATAGTGATTACTCAACTATCTGAAACATATGTTACTACATAAATGTGTACAAATTGTGTACAAACTATAATTTAAATATAAAATTTTATAAATTAACTACTTCAGCTTTTGTCTGATTCGTCAACAGAAATACTGTATCACAAGTTGTTTCTCTCTTCGACCACGGTACGCATTGATACCCAACTGGTATACTACAGACATTTCATAATCTCCATCTCCGTCATAGAGCCGTTTTGTACTGCCCTCACCATACTTATTGTCCAGAAGCTTTTCAAACTCCTCAATCCCCCTGAATAATACCATCTGCTCTGTTGTCCCTTCCGGAGTTCGCACTCTGAAACGTGCGCAGGTTCCCGATGCTCCCATCTTGCTGGCTGATACAAAATGCAACCCTTTTTGAGCAAACAAAGGTTTCGGATTACCCACTCCAAAAGGTTCTAAGCAAGATAATTCCTCTGCTAATTGCTCACTTGCATAAGCCAAAGGCATAGGGACATCAATATGAACCACCGGGACAAAATCCTCCTCCGTCAGCTTACAGTTCTCATTTAATTTAAGCCGCAGTTTTTCTACATCCTCTTCCTTCATGGACAAACCTGCCGCCAGTTTGTGTCCGCCATACTTGGTAAAGAGCTCCTTCACCTCCGTCATGGCCTCATACATATGATAAGTCTCAATAGAACGTCCGGATCCCTTCACCCCTTCCTCACCTCTGGTAAGAATAAAGGTAGGCTTGTTATAATGCTCACGAATCCGCCCTGCAATAATTCCGGCCAGACTCTCGTGCACCTCAGGGAGAAAAATCACCAGTACCTTATCCTCCGTCATTGCATTTACCAGAAGATATTCCTCCGCTTCTTCCACACCCTGTAAGGTCAGATTTTTACGACTGGTATTTAATTCCAACAATTCCTGAGCCGCCATCATAGCCGCCCCATGTTCCTTGCTCTGCAAAAGCGCCAGTGCCTGTTTGGCAGTATCCAGTCTGCCTGTTGCATTCAAACACGGTCCAATTACAAATCCCAGATGATACGCAGAAATCTTTGCCGGTTCCAGACCATTTACTTCCATCAATGCCTTGAGACCTATATTTCGACTGTTTTGCATGCGTTTCAGACCTTCTTTAACCAGAATACGGTTCTCATCGGCAAGCTCCATCACATCACACACAGTAGCAAGTGCGGCAAACTCCAGAAGCTCTTCTATCAGTTCATGCGCCTCCGCCTGCAAACCTCTATGCTCCACCAAAGCCTGTATCACCTTAAATGCCACTACGCCGCCACAAATCCCCTTGAACGGATACTCACAATCAGATCTCTTTGGATCTACCACCGCCAAAGCCGAAGGCAAAACCTCCTGTCTGCTTCCGTCCTCATTTTGTACATAAGGAACCTCATGATGATCCGTCACCACCACATCGATTCCCAGAGAATTCGCAAGAGCAATCTGTGCAGATGCTGCAATTCCGTTATCGCAGGTAACTATCAATCCTACTCCGTCCTCATTGGCAATTTCAATCAAATGGTCATTCAACCCATAACCGTCATGAATGCGATGGGGGATTGCCGTATCAACTTTTGCTCCCAGAAATTCCAGTCCTTTCGTCAAAATATAAGCCGAGCAGATACCATCCACATCATAGTCCCCTATGACCCGGATAAATTTACCTTGTTCCACCGCCTGACTGATTGCAGTTACTGCCTTGTCCATATCTTTCATAAGCCAGGGGGCATAACAGTCCTCCAACTTCCCATGGAGGAATTTCTCTATAGCGCTTTCCTCTGTCAGCTCACGATTCCGCAAAATCCGGGCAACCACAGGGCTTATACGAAACTGCGCTGCCCATCTGTCAAAATCTGCCTTTTTGGCAGCCACCATCCACTTTTCTCTTCTCATCCTTGTACAAAAAGGCGTCGGTTAGACCGACGCCCTCTCCTTAATCATTTTCATTCATTCGCCTTGCACCACAGCTTAATTATTCGCTTTAGGAGGGAACTTCTCTCTCAAAACAAACCACATACCACCTGCAATACATACAGAAGAATACGCACCACAGATAATACCCACCATAAGAGGCAGTGCAAAATCACGGATACTGGTTACGCCCAGTACATACAGACATGCCACCATAACAAAGGTTGTCAGGGAAGTGAAAATACTTCTGGACAAAGTCTGAGTAATACTCTTATTAACCACATCCTTCAAAGCATCCTTTCTTGCCATCACCGCCATATTCTCACGAACACGGTCGAAGATAACGATGGTTGCATTAACTGAATAACCCACAATGGTCAGCATACATGCAATAAAGGTATTACCTACAGAAACCTTAGCCACCGCATAGAATGCAAGCACTACCAATACATCATGCGCCAGTGCAACAATACTACTGATACCAAATCTAAAGTCCTTGAAACGGATTCTGATATAAAGCAACATACCGATAATTGCTACAATCACCGCAATAATGGTATCAGACTTCATCTCATCACTGATGGTAGAACTGATAGTCTCGGAAGTAATCATAGACTCCTCAACTGCAAACTGCTCTATCAAAGTCTCATTTAAAGCTTCTCTCTGATCAACGGTAAGTGTATTTGTCTTAAAGATAATCTCATTGGTATCCTGTACATTCTGCACCTGAACAGCACTACCGGTAACCTCCTCAATCAAAGGAACAACATTTGCGGTTGCCTCATCAAGAGTCATATACTCATTAAAAGTAACTGTGGTAGCGGTACCACCCTTAAACTCCAGGCTATAGTTCAAAATATCACCCATATTAGCCTTGTTTACACCCATTACCACAAAACCGGCAATAATCAGTGCTGCGGATACGCCAAAGAATACTCCCTTCTTGGAAAGGAAATCAATAGGCTTACGCTCCTTGGCTACGCCATACCACTTGGGATCCTTAACGCCCAAAGCAAACAATGCATTCATAATCAGTCTGGTGATTACCAGCGCTGTAAACATGGACAACACGATACCCAGTGCCAATGTCTGTGCAAAACCTCTGATGGTACCGGGCGCCAGGAAATACAGTACAGCAGCTGCAATCAGAGTAGTGATATTACCGTCTACAATCGCAGAGAACGCTTTCTCAAAACCAATCTTAATAGCAGTCTGCACACCCTTGCACATTGCAAGCTCCTCACGGATACGTGCAAACACGATTACATTCGCATCTACTGCCATACCGATAGAAAGGATAATACCTGCCACACCTGACAAAGTCAAAGTCATGTCAAATCCAAGCAATAACATTACAATCATTGCCACATATAAAAGAAGTGCCAGTGCCGCCGCAAGACCTGCAACAAAATACACTGCAATCATAAATATAATTACGATTACCAGACCGATTGCACCTGCCTGCAAGCTGGTCTCAATAGCCTCTTCGCCGAGCTGCGCACCAACTACCTTGGAATGAATCTCTTCCAGTTCCAGCTTAAGACCACCGATACGGATAGTGGAAGCAAGGTTCTCAGCCGCTTCAATACTCTCCATGGGAGTAATCTGTGCATTACCTTCTGTAAACACACCGTTTACACTGGGAACGCTCACGAACTCACCATCATAGTAAATTGCAAGAGTCTCACCCTTCTCATAAGCATTTCTGGTAGCATCAGCAAACTTTGCAGTACCTTCTTCTGTCATTGTCAAATCAACTGCAAAAACAGAATTCTGCATACTGTCCTGAGTAGTAACTGCACGGGCATCCAACATCAGT